>JBBQIE010000021.1:0-12381 GCA_038324625.1 Anaerolineae bacterium
GGCGACCTTCATGCCCTGGGAGAATCGGTACAGGGTCTCGCGCACGATGCGGTTGGGGGGCCAACCCTCACCGCCCAGGGCCTCACTGACATCATCGCCCAGCGAATGCATGGCTGTCAAAACCGTGATGCCCGCGTCGCGAAGGGCCTCCCTCTCGTCGGGAGCCATGATCCAGCCCTCGCGGGAGAAGGCGTCGGAGATGGTCACGGCTACCACCCGCACCTCTCCCGGAAGTGCCTTCCTCGCTGCCAGAGCCGTGCTCCCATGGGTGCTGGCCACCACCACCTGGGTGATGGCCAGGTTCGCTGCCCGTGCGGCCACCAGGGCCAATACATCGTCGGTGTTAGTGGGGCCGGGCTCGTCGTAATAGTGGGTTTCGACGATTCGCATGATCTCAACTCCTCGGCACTGGGCGGCTAGGTGGTCGCTTCCGACAGATCTCTAAGCAGTAGGCGCCTCTCTCGGTTGCCGTTGAAGAAGTGCTCCTCCAGCTCGTAGGCGATGTCGAGCCGGTCCGGTAGGGTGGAATGGAGTCCTCCCATGCGGAAGCCGACGGCTTTCACTACCTCAGACGCGTCGCCGAGGAGGAGACGCAGGTGTTCACCCTCTCGCCCCATGGTCTCCTTCTGCAGTAGGCTCACCCCCCGGCTGACGAAGAGCGGGCGGGAGTTGCCGCGGCCGGTGGGCTCCAGCATCGGCAGGCTATCCCACAGGGAGTGCTCGGGGCCGATGAGCCCCGTCTCAGCGTCCGCCTCCAAGATCGGACCGCCTTCCCTTCGCTCCAAAGCCTGGGAGGCGGAGGCGCGGAGGGAGTCCCTAACCGCCTCTAGGTCGGAGATGCGGCAGGTAAACCCGGCAGCCTGGCTGTGCCCGCCATGCTTGAGCAGAAGGGGGGCGCAGGCATCCAGCGCTGCTCCGGCATTGAAGCCGTCACTGGAGCGCAGGGAGCCATGGGCTAGATCGCCGTCGAGGTGGGCCGCCCCGGCGGGGAGGCCGAACTGCTCGGAAATGCGGCCGGCAATGAGGCCCACGATTCCGGGATGGCAGCGCTCGTCGGCAATGAAGAGGATGGGCTCGTCGTCAGCCTGGCGGGCGACCTCCGCTGCCGACCAGGCCAGGGCCTGCTTTACCTGGTCTTGTCGTTGCCGGTTGGTCCGCTCCAACGACAAGGCCAGAGAGGCGGCCTGGTTCGGGTCGGCGGTGCGGAGCAGTTCCAGGGCCGGCAGGCTGGAGCCCAATCTGCCGGCGGAGTTGAGTCGCGGGGCCAGGCGAAAGGCCACCTCCTCAGAGGTGACTTGTCCGGCGCTCATACCGGCGCTTCGAGCCAGAGCGGCGATTCCGGCGGACGGCGCCCGGCTGAGCATTTCTAGGCCCAGGCGAGTCAGGCGCCGATTCTCGCCTCCAAGGGAGGCCACGTCAGCGATGGTTCCCAGGGCTACCAGATCGAGGTAGCGGTGCTGGTCCGGCACCGTGGGCGCCCCAAACCGTCTGGCGGTGGCCTCCAGGGCCATCGCCAGGACGTAGGCCACGCCGACGCCGGCCAGCTCGCCGAACCTCTCGCCGCCGGGCAGCCGCGAGGAGACTACCGCATCGGCGCGGGGCAACTCCTCGGCGGGAAGGTGGTGGTCGGTGATGATGACCTGCATCCCCAAGCGCTTGGCTAGGTCCACCTCCTCGGCCGCTCGGATGCCGCAGTCTACCGTGACCAGCACCTCCCCTTGGGAAGCGAGCTGGGGAACGGTGCTCAGGTCCAGGCCATAGCCGGTCTCGAAGCGGTTGGGGATGTAGGGGATGGCCTCCGCCCCCAGGCCCTCCAGGACCTCCAGCATGAGCGCCGTGGCCGTCAGACCATCCACGTCGTAGTCGCCATGTACGATGACCCGCTGTCCGCGACCGGCCGCCCAGCGCAGCCTGGCGGTGGCCTCATGGATGCCGGGGAGATCAAAGGGAGAGGGCGGCCCATCCCAGTCCGGGTCCAGGAAACGCCGCAGATCCTCGGCCGACTTCAGCCCACGGTTCAGCAGCACCGCTGCTAGGAGTTGGTCGTCCACGGGCAAGGCCCGGCGGTCCGCCTCCCTCCAGTCCGGGATGATCCACCGGTATCGTGGCTGCATGGGTTCAGGCCCTCAAGATGTCGTAGACCGGAGGCGGAGACAGGGAGGGGGCATCGCCGACGGCGAAGGCTGCCCGAACTCGAGATACCACCCCACTGGCCAAGGATGCGTCGGAGGCATGGATCTCGGCGAGGGGTTGCCCCGGCTCCACTCGATCACCGATCTTGGCATGGAGGACGATGCCGGCAGAGAGATCCACGGAGTCGCCCTTCTTCTTTCGTCCCGCTCCCAGGGCCATGGCTGCCACGCCGATCTCACGAGCGTCGAGGCTCTCGACGTACCCGGCCTTTTCGGCGCTGACGGCGAGGACGTGCTGACTGATCGGGAGGCCGTCGTTAGTGAGGGCCTCGGCGCTGCCGTGCTGGGCGGCCACCATCTCCTCCAGCTTGGCGAAGGCCCGTCCGTCGCCGAGGGCGCCCTGAGCCGCCAGCCCGGCATCGGCCGGGTGGGAATAGAGCCCGGAGGCCACCAACATCTCGGCCCCCACTAAGAGACAGTGAT
The DNA here is from genome assembly GCA_038324625.1 of Anaerolineae bacterium. Lineage (GTDB taxonomy): Bacteria > Chloroflexota > Anaerolineae > DRVO01 > DRVO01 > JBBQIE01. The sequence continues at coordinate 2,616 of JBBQIE010000021.1, forward strand.
GGGCGAAGTCGGCGGGGCCACCCCCGCGCAGGGTCTCCACTGCCTCGCAAACCTCCAGAGCATTGCCGACGGCGCGACCGAGGGGCTGACTCATGTCGCTGAGTATGGCGATGGTCCGCCGGCCCGCCTCCCGCCCAATGTCCAGCATGGCCTGGGCCAAGGCCCGGCCGCTCTCCAGGTCGGGCATGAAGGCGCCGGAGCCGACCTTGACGTCCAGCACGATGGCTGGACAGCCGATGGCCAGCTTCTTGGACATGATACTGGCGGCGATAAGGGGGGTGGAGTCCACGGTAGCGGTCACGTCTCGAAGGGCGTAGAGCAAGCCGTCGGCAGGGACTAGGTCGTGGCTCTGGGCCGCCACCGCTACCCCAACGGCCCTAACCGTGTTCTCGAACTCGGATGGAGTCAGATCAGTGCGGAAACCGGGAATGGACTCCAGCTTGTCCAGCGTGCCCCCGGTGAAGCCCAGCCCTCGCCCGGACATCTTAGGAACGGCTGCCCCCAGGGCGGCACAAAGCGGCGCTACCACGAGGGTGGTCTTGTCGCCCACGCCCCCGGTGCTGTGTTTGTCCACCGAGTGAGGGCCGAAGTGACCGAAGGGGAAGGTGCGCCCGGAGGTGGCCATGGAATCGGCGAGGTGGGCGGTCTCCGAGGCATTCAGGCCCCGAAGGTAGGCGGCCATGAGCCAAGCGGCCGCCTGGTAGTCGGTCGCCTCGCCGGACAGGAGCGCCGAGACGAAGCCCTCTATCTCAGCAGGGCTGTGTCGCCGCCCATCGCGCTTGGCGGCGATGAACTCCACCACGTTCATGTTGATTGTCTCCCAATGCTTGAGTCTAGCATAGCCTTCGCGCCTCGGAAAGGCTCTGTGGGCGGCTCGGAGGCGCCTGATCGGGCGGCATGTTGTTCAGTGGGGTGGGGAACACTACAATGGCACTATCTATGAGTGAGACACGAGTGACAGTGGTGGGAGCGGGCCTGGCGGGAAGCGAGGCCGCCTGGCAGATAGCCTCGCGAGGGGTGGGGGTGCGCCTCTACGAGATGCGGCCGTCGCGGAACACTCCGGCTCATACCAGCGATCGGTTCGCCGAGCTGATATGCTCCAATTCCTTGGGGTCCAACCGAGTGGACCGGGCCCCCGGGCTGCTCAAGGAGGAGCTCCGGCAGCTGGGATCGATAATACTGAAGACGGCCGAGTCGTGCGCGGTGCCGGCCGGAAGTGCCCTGGCGGTGGATCGAGAGGGCTTCGCCCGTGCCGTGACCGAGGCCATCACCGCTCACCCCGGTATCGAGGTGATACGCGAAGAAGTATCGGTCATTCCAGACGATGGGCTGGTAGTGGTCGCCGCCGGCCCGCTGGTATCTCCGGCCTTGGCGGAGGACATCGCCCGCATCACCGGGTCATCCGGGATCGCCTTTTTCGACGCCATGGCGCCGATAGTCAACGTGGACTCGGTGGACTTCGGGAAGGCCTTCCGGGCCAGCCGCTATGGTGAAGGGGATGACTACATAAACTGCCCCCTGGACGAGGCCGAATATGACGCCTTTGTCGCCGAGCTGGCGGGGGCAGCGATGGCGCCGCTCCGTCCATTCGAAGAGGAAGACCAGCGCTTTTTCGAGGCTTGCCTGCCGGCGGAGGTGATGGCCCGACGGGGGAGGTTGGTTCTGGCCTACGGCCCTCTGCGGCCCATGGGCCTCTCCGACCCCCGGACCGGACGCCGGCCCTTCGCGGTGGTGCAATTGCGACAGGACAACGCCGCCGCCACTCTGTACAATCTGGTGGGATTCCAGACCAATCTGCGCTACGGGGAGCAGGAACGGGTCTTCCGCATGATCCCGGGTCTGGAAGGGGCGGAGTTCGTGCGGTACGGGCAGATGCACCGCAATACTTTCTTGGACTCACCCCGGTTGCTACGTCCGACCTTTCAGTTCCGAGGTCGAGACCAGCTTCTCTTTGCCGGACAGATCACCGGCACCGAGGGCTACATGGCCAGCACCGCCAGCGGTCTGATCGCCGGCATCAATGCTGCCCGCTTGGCAGCCGGCCAAGCACCGGTAGTGGCTCCCTCGGAGACCATGATTGGGGCCCTCAGTCGCTACATCAGCGACGAAGCGGTCACCGACTTCCAGCCCATGAAGCCCAACTTCGGCTTGATGCCGCCACTTCCGGGGCGGATGGGGCGCAGGGAACGCTACGGGGCCTATGCGGAGAGGGCGCTGCAAGCGCTGAGGGCGTTTGTACAAAAGGAGGATCTGTTGCCAAGGGCGGCGACTACCTGATACACGAAGTGTGGAGAACGCTAGCATGAGAGCCGCGAGAAGAATCACCGATCTGCCACCCTACCCGTTCGCCGCCCTGGGGCGAGTCGTGGCGCAACTCACCGCCACCGGCATGGACGTCATCCGATTGGACATCGGCAGTCCTGACCTGCCGCCGAACCAGGCCATCCTCGAGGCCCTGCAGCAATCGGCGCTGCGGCCCGACCGTCACGGCTACGGGGGGTATTTCGGGACCAAGGAGTTCCGCCAGGCGGTGGCCACCTACTACCGCGAGCGCTTCCACGTGGAGGTCAACCCCGACACCGAAGTGGTGCCGCTGATAGGGAGCAAAGAGGGGATCGCCAATATCGCCACCGCCTGGCTCGACCCCGGCGACGTGGCGCTGGTGCCCGACCCCGGCTACCCCACCTATAGCATGGGGCCGGTCATGGCTGGGGCGGAGTATCACTCCATGCCTCTGCTGGAGAAGAACGGTTTTCTCCCGGACCTGAGTGCGGTGCCGACGGAGGTTCTGGGCAAGGCGCGCTTGATGTGGCTCAACTACCCCAACAACCCCACTGGCGCCATCGCCACCGATGAGTTCCTGCGCGAGTCCATAGAGTTCTGTCGCCGTCACGATCTGCTGTTGTGCTTCGATGCTCCCTATTCCGACAACACCTACGACGGCTACGTGGCCCCGAGCGTTCTGGAATACCCGGGAGCGCGAGAGGTGGCCCTGGAGTTCAACTCCCTGTCCAAGAGCCATAACCTGGCCGGCTGGCGGGTAGCCATGGCGGTGGGCAATAGCCAGGCGGTGAAGGCATTGGGACTGGTCAAGAGCAACGTGGACTCCGGTATCGCTCTGCCCATCCAGGAGATGGCCATCGCTGCCCTGACGGGAGACCAGTCGTGGCTGGTGGAGCGGAATCAGGTGTACGCCGACCGACTGGACGCGACCATCGGGGCCCTGCACGAAATGGGTTTGGAGGCTAACCGGCCACTGGGAGGAATCTACGTCTGGACGCCGGTGCCGGAAGGCTGGAAGTCAGCCGATTTTTGCCAGGCCCTGCTCCAGAACACGGGCGTGAGCATCGCCCCCGGCTCCACCTTCGGCGACTATGGTGAGGGATACGCTCGGATATCGTTGGTGCAGACTCGGAGCCGCATAGCGGAGGCCATGCGTCGTTGGTCAGACTGGTGGGGTCAGGGTGTAAGCCCATCGTAAAAGGATCCATTGGAGGGTTATGAATCAGGGTAAGCATGAACTACACGAGACCGCGCGGCAGCGAGAGCGCGCCGTACTGGTCGGGGTGGAGCGCCGGGACGACCGAGAGGCCTGGCCGGTGGAGGACTCTCTGGCGGAGCTGCGCCTGTTGGCAGCCACCGCCGGGGTAGAGGTGGTGGGCGAGTTCACTCAGAGCCTGGACAAGCCCAACCAGACCTTCTTCATAGGATCGGGCAAGCTGGATGAGATCAAGGACTTCAAGGGTGCTGTGCCCTTCGACCTGGTCATTTTCGATGATGACCTGTCGCCCAGCCAACAGCGCAACGTGGAGCGAGCGCTCCAGACTCGGGTGGTAGACCGACGGTCCCTGATTCTGGACATATTCGCGCAGCACGCGCGGACCAGGGAGGGGGCCCTTCAGGTGGAGGTGGCCCAGTACGAGTACCTCTTACCCCGCCTGACCCGGGCCTGGACTCACCTGTCCCGGCAGACTCAGGGAGGCGTTGGCCTTCGAGGGCCGGGCGAGACTCAGCTTGAGATTGACCGGCGGCGGATGCGGGACCGCCTTACCTATCTGCGAAGGGAGCTGGAGACGGTCACCCGACACCGGGGGCTATACCGGGACCGGCGCAAGAAGGTGGGCATCCCCATCGTGGCCATCGTGGGCTACACCAATGCCGGGAAGTCCACCCTTCTCAACCGGGTGGCGGGCGCTAATGTCCTAGTGGCTGACCAGCTGTTCGCCACCCTGGATCCGACTACCAGGCGCGTCTCCCTCCCGGGGGGAGGTGAGGTTCTCTTCACGGACACGGTGGGATTCGTGCAGAAGCTTCCCACCGACCTAGTGGCGGCCTTCCGGGCCACCCTCGAGGAGATATCCGATGCCGATCTCATCCTCCACGTGGTGGATGTCACCCATCCCCATGTCGAGAGACAGGTGGAGGTGGTGGATGCCACCCTGCGGGAGTTGGGCGTAGAGGATACGCCCGTGGTGGTGGCCCTCAACAAGGTAGACCTGCTCCCGGACCCGGAGGCCGGCAGCCGAGAGGTGGAGGGCCAAGAACGCATCGTGGGGGTCTCGGCGCTGACCGGAGAGGGCGTGGACCGACTGCTCCAGGTTGTCTCCGAGGTCCTAGGGGAGCAAGGCCGGACTCTGCGCGCTCTCATACCCTATGAGCACTCGCGGGTTCTGGATGCCGTCTTCCGTTCAGGAACGGTACATGCGCAGCGTCACCTACCCGAGGGAACGGAGATTGAGGCCACCGTACCGCTTCACCTCAGCGCCCAACTGGATCCCTATCTGGTGAACCGCGTCGTGGCGGGAGTAGCGGACGGTCCTGACTCGACGTCTCCCTAATCCGCGAGAGGATACCGGTTCGCGGGGCCTCGGCTGCCGAAGGAGTTACTCCCCTCCCTTCAGCAACCGAGGCCTTGATGCTTTCGGATCCTAGCTCCGGTCGGGTCGGCCGGAGATGGCGCGGTTGACAGTCTCCAGAGCCGGGGGGATGGGCATGAACACCGACTGGAACAGTTCCTCATAGCGGGCCCGAGTATCTTCTTTCGGGAGATACTCCATCAGGCCGAACCGGGTGGCGGAGATGGCCTCGGTGATGGAGGCGAAGATACCGGCTCCCACGCCGGCTAGCATCGCCGCTCCCAGTAGGGTGACCTCTTCGTGCTCCGGCACCAGCACCGGCATGCCGGTGATATCGGCCTTCATCTGCAGCCAGAGGGGATTGCGGGTGGCTCCGCCCAGAACCAGAAGGGCGGAGGGATGGGCGCCGGTGCCCTCGGCGATGACCTGCATCTGCTTGCGCAGTTGGTAGCAGCAGGCCTCCAGGACCGCTCGCCCGATCTGCCCCCTGCGAGTAGTGGTGGTGAGACCGAGGATGGCCCCGCTGGCATCGTGCGCCTGGAAAGCCCCCATGCCCCGCACGAAGGCCGGGAGGACGACCACCCCTCCCGAGCCCGGCTGCTCCTCCTCCGCCTCCTCGATCAAGGCTCGGTACCGCTGATCCTGAGGGACGTCTCGGTAGAAGGCGGAGAGTGCCCACTCCACCACGCCCCCGGCCAGCATCAGTCCTTGGCAGAGGTAGCGGCCGGGAACGGTGTGGCACTCGTAGTCTATCCCTTCACTGAACAGCTCCGGTAGAGGTAGGAACCGGTCCAGGGCGGCGATCACCATCTCCCAGGTGCCGGTGATGTCAATGTAGCGTTCCGGTGAGGACACCCCGGATCCGAGAGCGCCGATCTCGCAGTCGTGACCGCCGGTGGCCACCGGGACCCCGGCGGGGATTCCGCTACACTCCGAGGCGGCCTGGCTGACGCTGCCTAGCATCGAACCGGGCTCTCCGGGCGCGGGGAAGAGCCCGCGGGGAACCCCGACCAGGTCCAGCAGTGTCTCGGACCAGTTACGACTCTCAAGATCGAAAGCCATGGTCGTAGAGGCGATGGTGGCCTCGGTAGTGAAAGCCCCGGTGAGGCGATAGACGATGTAGTCCTGTACCATGAGCCAGTGGTCGGCAGCTTCCATGACTGCCGGCTCATTCTCCAGGAGCCAGCGGAGCCGGTTGATGGTATTAATTGGGTAGTTGTGATACCCGGTGATGCGGTAGATCTCCATTGGATCAATCTGGCGGTTCAGCCAGTCGCGTTGCGGTACGGTGCGGGCGCAGTGCCAGGAGATCATGGGGTAGAGCAGTCGGCCCTGGCGATCCAGTGGCACCCCGTCGGCCCCGAACCCGGTGACGGACACCCCGGCCACGGCGGCGTCCGTCTGGGACAGGGCCTCACGCGAGGCCTCGCAGACCGCGCCCCAGATGCGCTCCACGTCCCACACCATCCAGCCCGGCTTTCCACCCGGCTGCTGAACGGGAGCATTGCGCCGCCCGGCGGCGGCGACCAGCCGGCCTGAGGTGTCGAACAGTCCCACCTTGATCCCGGTGGCGCCGATGTCCACCCCTAGGAGGACGACGTCCACGCCTAGGAGGACTTGGCTACTCTTTCCCATATCGGACGAATCCTCCGCTCGCCCGCCGGACCAAGCACGACGGGGGTGATACCGGTGACCTCACAGTACCAGATGAGAGCCTGCACGTAGTTCCCGTAGACGCCTTGGGCATGGTTGGCGGGGAAGAGAGTGGTGAACTCCTCGAACGAGGCATCCATCTTGGCCCAAACATGCGGCCAAGTGGGGTCCGTCTCGCCCTTCAGCTTGACGCTTTCCGCGGCTTCCAGTTCCTTGGCTTCCCCGCGAACGATGACCATGTAGGGCTCGTCGTCCCATAGACCCAAGCGGGCGAAGGTCATGGGGCCGGGGGCGGCGTCAAACTCCACCGAGGCTCCGCCGGCCTTGAAGTAGAACTCTAGGGCCGGATGGAAGGATATGCTCGAGAAGTTCTCGGCCGGGTCACTGCTGCGCCGGGCATACCAGCTGGAATGGTTCCCGGAATTACACCAGTCCCACAGATCGAGGTCCGGGTGGTACAGGCGTACGTCCATGAAGAGAGTGGGCAGGCCGCCGCTCAAGTACTTGAGTATCTGCATGGTAATGGCGGCGAAGCTGTCGGCCTCGGTGGCGCAGACCATCGGCTCCTTGGGCCCACGCCAGTCGTAGGGGTCGTTCATGAGCATCTCCGGGACGTCGCCGAGGCAAACGTACTCGGTGAGCTCCCGCTGTCCCTTCAGGCCGCAGAGGTCGAATCCCTTCTCTCGGTTCACTTCTTCCATGGCCAGATAGAGGCGGAGCTGAGTCTCCAGCGTCTCCTGGGTCAGCATCTTCCCATCGTAGTGGAGGCGGCTCCCCATCAGGCGCTCCAACCACTCCCGGCCCCTCTTCACTTCCGCCTGGTCCACTCCCTTCATGCGCTCCACCAGAAGGAGTTGGTCAATCTGGCGGGTGGTAGTGCCGAAGGCTTTGATGCTGGGCACCAGGTGGAAGTAGCCGGTCTCCATCCCCATACTGTGACCACCATATAGACCGTAGACTTCTCCCTGCATGGTGGTCTTTGCCTGGGCGGCCCGGAGCCAGGCCACGACCCTGGCCTGGGTTTCGGGGTCATTCATCTCACCGATGATGCGATGGGTGCGCACGCCGGCTTGCCGAAGGGCCCCATCGGTGGCGAGCAGGCCCACATTGCCGGGAAAGCGCCCGTTGTTGTTGGAGAGGCTGAGAATGGGGGTATCCATGCCTAGGGTACTGATGAGGGGCCACGCCATGAAGGGGAAGTTCCAGACGTTGTAGCACATCACCAGAGAACGACAGCCGGCGCGGCGCAGTTTCTCGCCGGCCTCCTGGGCGCCGCGAACGGACGAGACCGTGGGCTCGATCACCACCACATCCGGTCGGCTGCCGTCCGCGTTGACTAGGCCCTGGCGGATCACCTCCGCCCACTGCTTGAGGACCCCTACGTTGAGCGTCTCGTTCTGCTCGATGACATGGGGGCGTTCGTCGTTCATCATCACCAGCCCGATGGGGGTGGATCGCATATATGTCCTCCTGAGATGTACTGCCGCGGAATCGTGGCAGGGTTCTTGCGACGATGGGCATAATAGAGGAGGCGAGGGGTCGGGTCAATGTGGGGTCTTCGGGAGGGTAAGAAAAAGAGGCCATTGCGGCACTTGCACTTAGCTGCTATACTACTCCTGGAAGTTGGTATAAGCCCTTTCCGAGGTGGCCCTTTCCGGCTTGGCACCTCGGAGTCGACAGCGAGGAGGAGCGATGAAGCTCGTACTCAGACCTGGCGGCCGTGTAGAGAACCGGGATCCTTTCAAGCGTAATCCGTCCGGACTTCGCCTGGAATCCTCTGTGACTGTAAGCCAAGATCAGTTCAAAGCCAAAGAGATGATGACCCTCAGTGCCGTGGCCCAGAGCGTGAGTCGGGTCTCCCGGACTCTGCCTCGAGAAGATCGGGAGTAGAGCAAGCGCGGGTTGTTGGGCACGTTTCCGGTGGGCTCTCCCGCCGGTTGAGCGGCAGTACTAGGCGTCCAGAGCTGGTTCAGCACGGGGCCTTCCGGTGAGATCGGTTGCCGGAGGGCCTTTCGTGTGTTAATGTAGCCGCGCGGTTCGCCGCCACCACCACACCCAGGCTATCGAGGAGAAACCATGCGTATCCCCATCATTGCGGGCAACTGGAAGATGAACAAGACGCCCTCCGAGGCGCGTGAACTGGTGTCCGACATGCGTGCCGAGCTCAGCGCCATCCAGGGTGCGGAGAAGGTGCTGTGCCCGCCGTTCGTTGATCTTGCCGCCGTTGCCGACTTAGTCTCGGGCACGGACATCGCGGTAGGGGCCCAGAACCTCTATCCGGCGGACTCCGGGGCCTTCACCGGGGAGGTCAGCCCGGTGATGCTCAAGGGCCTCTGTCAGTACGTCATACTTGGCCACTCCGAGAGGCGCGGGTACTTTGGGGAGACCGACGACTTCATCAATCAGAAGATCAAGGCGGCCCTGACGCATGGCCTGAGGCCTATCATCTGTGTCGGTGAGAATCTGGAGCAGAACGAGGGGGGGAGGACGGGCGAGGTGGTATCCGGGCAGGTTCGCGGAGTGCTCCAGGATCTGCCGGCGGACGATCTGGACCGCTTGGTGATCGCCTACGAACCGATCTGGGCTATTGGGACCGGCCGAGCTGCCACCGCCGAGGGCGCTAACCAGGTGATCGGCGGGGTGGTCCGAGCCACGTTAGCAGAACTATATGGGAGCGGGGTCGCCGATAGGGTGCGCATACAGTATGGCGGCAGCATGAACGCCGCCAATGCCCGCGAACTCCTGGAACAGCCCGACATTGACGGTGGGCTGATCGGTGGCGCCAGCCTCAAGGCGGCCGACTTCGTGAGCATAGTCAAGACCGCGGCAGAGGTGCGCGGCGTTCGCTAGCCGGCCCACCCATGGGAGGAAGCAGCCGGAGGAGGGTGCCCATTTGGGCACCCTCCTCCGGCTGTGAGGATGACACGAACGACGTGGATCAGTCTCTCCGGCTTACGGTAAGCTCCAGACTGAGTTCCTCGAAGTAGGATCGGGGTGGAACATCCGGCTCGTCTCCATAGCGGAGATTCATTACCTCGACGGCACAAGTGAGACGCGCCGTCTCCATCAGGAACCTTTGGCCGGCCGCGGCTCGGATGATGTCGCCTCGCCCGCTGAGCGTCTCTCGGAGTTCAGGGTCCTCCAGAGCGTAGTCGCTGACCAGCAACTTGCTGAGGCTGCGGATGTCGCTCTTGTCGAAGAGCCAGATCTGCATGGCGGCTACTTGCCTAGAGGAAGAGTCGCTCACGGTGCCGGCC
>JBBQIE010000022.1:0-12244 GCA_038324625.1 Anaerolineae bacterium
GTCGTAGAAGCGCAGAAGCAGGTTGATGATGGTGCTCTTGCCACTGCCGGTGGGCCCGAGAACGGCTACCGCGCTCCCGGGGGCCACGTCGAAGGAGACGTCCTGGAGCACCGGGCGGTCCTTGAGGTAGCCGAAAGAGACGTGGTCGAAGCGAACCCGGCCCTCGACCCGAGGCAGGGGCTGGGCGTCGGGAGCGTTCTGCACCTCTTCGGGCACGTCCAGAATCTCGAAGACCCGTTCCCCCCCGGCCAGGGAGGAGCTGATCATGGACACCAGCCAACCGAAGCGGCGCAGGGGCTGGACCACGTTGAGAAGGTAGGCATTGAAGGCCACCAACTCGCCCAGGGTGAGGGCCCCGCCGATGACCATACGCCCCCCGGCCCAGAGCAGCAGCACGGTGGAGACGTCCACCAGCAAGCGCATCTGGGGCTGGCGGATGGCGCTCAGCTCCACCATCTTGACGTTGTCCTCGTACAGGCGGGCGTTCTCGGCGGCGAAGCGGGCGGACTCGGCCCGCTCCTGGGCGAAGGCCCGGACCACCGCCAGCCCTTTGAGGTTCTGCTCCAGGCGGGAGGTGAGGAGGGCGAGCCGGTTCTGGGCCACCAGGGAGAGGGGCCGGATCTGCCGGGCGTAGCCCTGAGTCACCCAGAGGAGGAGGGGCATGGCGGCCATGGAGACCAGGGCCAGGGTGGGGTTCATGGTCACCATCACGGCGGCGGTGCCGATGGTAGTGATGAGGGCGTTCAGGAGCATGAGCAGGCCCCGCCCGGTGATGCGGCGGAGCATCTCCACGTCGCTGGTGGCGCGGGCTAGGAGCTGGCCAGTCTCGGAGCGGTCGTAGTAGCTGAAGGACAGGCGCTGGAGCTTGGCGTAGATCTGGTTGCGCATGTCGTAGGCGATGCCCTGGGACACGCTCTCGGTGAGGTAACCCTGGAGGAAGGTCATCAGCCCGCGAGCCAGGCTCAGCCCCAGGACCACCAGGACCCCGGTGGTGAGGTAGGCCCGGTCCCCCGAGATCACCCCTCGGTCCACCATGTTGCCTATCTGGCGGGGGATGATGAGGCCGGCGCCGGCGATGCCCAACATGCAGGCGTAGGCCAGGCCCTCCTGCCGGAGGTAGGCGCGCATATAGGAAATGACGCGCCAGAAAGTCTTCATCTAGGCTTGAGCCGCTTCCTCTTCCAGGGTCATGGCCGCCTGGGCCTCGGCTTGGTCCAGGGCGGGGCCGAGGACGTCCAGGGTTTCCCGCACCGGGGCCGCCGACTCCGCCGGGACTTGGCTCAGCACCGCGCTCAGGGAGTCAGCCGCCCGGGCTTCCAGTTCGGTCTGGACCTCCCGGCCTCTAGGGGTTAGGTGGACGTGTACCAGGCGACGGTCCTCCTGGGAGCGGTTGCGCTCCACCCAGCCCCGCTCCACCAGGACGTCGAGGATCTTGGTGGCGGTGGGGAGGGTGACGGCGTTCCAGGCGGCCAACTCGGAGACGGTGGCCCGGCCCTGGGCCAGGCGGCACAGCATCCGGAATTGGGAAGGGGAGACGCTGGTGCCGTCCACGCCGGCACCCAGGTCGGCCTTCACCACCCGCATCAGACGAAGGGTGAGGGAAAGGAGCAGGGAACCAGTGGACCGGTCAGTCACGTCAACACCCCCATTGCCAAGCTCTAACTGTTAGCTTATCCAATGAAGGGGATGAGGTCAAGAAACCGGCCGGACCCAATGGGGATCTGACGCTCTTGGCCGGATCGGTGGGGCCGCGGCTCCAAGCTGACGGAGATCGGAGAGATGATGCGGACCTCGCGGGCCGGTCCGGTTTTGCTTTCCCCTCCGCCGTGCTGTATAGCGGTGCGAATCCTCCCCTTCATGGCGGCTCTCTCCTATGGTCGAGGAACTACACCCGGACGTCACCCGGCACCTGAGGCGCAATTTCATTCTCGGGGTGGCCAACGGCGGCATCTTCAGCCTGGGCGACGCCCTCCAGGACACCAACCTGGTCCTGAGCGTGTTCGTCAATCGTCTCTCCGGCTCCAATGTGCTGGTGGGATTCCTGCAGCCGGTCCGCCTGGGGGGATGGTTCCTGCTCCAACTCCTGCTCTCCGCCCGAGTGCAGGGAGCGCGGGACAAGCTGCCCTACTACCGGGTGGGGGCGACCATCCGCAGCGCCTCGGCGGTGGCCCTGGCCATCGCCGCCTGGATGGTGCGGGACCAAGGGCTGCTCCTACCTCTGATGTTCCTCTTCCTGGCCACCTTCTCTCTGGCCGGGGGGCTCTCCGGCATCGCCTTCACCGAAGTGGTGGCCAAGACCATCCCCTCGCGGATGCGGGGGAGCTTCTTCGCCTGGAGGATGTTCACCGGGGGCGTACTGGCCCTGGCGGGGTCCTTCCTGGTGCGCTACATGCTGGACGACTCCCGCCAAGCGACCTTCCCCCGGAATTACGCCGTCCTCTTCACTCTGGCGGCTCTGGCCATCAGCATCTCCATGGCCGCCTTCGGCTTCGTGAAGGAGCCGACAGACGGGACATCCCAGCCTCGCGTCGGTATCGGGGCGCAACTGCGACGGGCGCGGTCGCTGCCCTCCCAGAACCCCTCCTTCCGTAACTTCCTGCTGGCCCGCATCTTCATCATGCTGGCGGAGATCGCCTCGCCTTTCTACATCATCTACGCCAAGAGCGCCCTGGGCCTACCCACGGCCATCGCCGGCACCTACCTGATCGTCTCTACCGTCTCCAACATCGCCTCTACCTATCTGTGGGGGCAGGTGAGCGACCGGATCGGGAACCGGGCGGTGATCCGGCTGGTGTGCCTGCTGGGAGGGATGGCCCCCTTGCTGGCCCTGGCCGCCGCTCCCATCAACCGCCATTGGGGAGGGTCGCCGGGCCTGACGGTGGTGACGTTGGGCCTGGTGTTCGTGCTCCTGGGGGTCTCACGCACGGGCATGAACATGGGAGGGATGACCTTCCTCTTGGACGTGGCCCCGGCGAACGATCGGACCATCTACATCGGCTTCACCAACACCCTGGTGGGGATTGCCTCCCTCGTCACTATTCTCGGCGGGGTGGTGGTGGATGCCTTGGGTTACGTTGTCCTGTTCTCCCTGGCGGTGGTCCTATATGTGGCGGCGGGAGTGGCCATCACCGGCGCCGCCGAGCCCAGGAGGGATTAGCCACAGAGGCACGGAGACACAGAGGGGGAGATAGAGGTTAGCCGCGGGGGCGTTTGGATCGCGAAAGGCGCGAAAGGGACGAAAACGCGAAAGGTCGGCGGCGAGTTCGGGGCGTTCGGCGGTGCTTGCAGGCTTTGAGCCCAGGAGGGGTTAGCCACAGAGGCACAGAGACACAGAGGGGGATAAGGGTTTTCCCCTGTGTTGTCGCTCTTGTTTTTCTCCGTGTCTCCGTGTCTCTGTGCCTCTGTGGCGATGTTCTGGGCCGGGTTTCACCCTGAGCCGGTATCATTTACACTGCCGCTAACATATCGTCGGACGCGGCCCATCCCTTCCCAATCAGGAGAGCACTCATGGAGTATCGCACTTTCGGCCGGACCGGCCTCGAGGTCAGCACCATCAGCTTGGGGACGGAGTACCTCATCAACTTGCCCCAGGAACACGTGACCGGCGTCATCGCCGAGGCGGTGGACCGGGGGGTGAACTACTTCGACTTGTTCTACTCCCAAGCCCAGTTCCGCGAGGTCATGGGCGCCGCCTTCGCCGGACGGCGCGACCAGGCCCTCCTCGCCTGCCACCTGGGGGTGGTGGAAGTGGACGGCCAACACTCCAAGACCCGCGATATGGCGGTGTCGGAGGCGGTGTTCCACGACTGGCTCCGGCTCCTGCGCACCGACCACGCCGACGTCCTCTTCGTCCACAACATTGACGCCCAGGAAGACTACGACTGGGCCATGAGCCGCCTCCTACCCCAGGCCCAGGCCCTGCGGGACCAGGGGAAGGCTCGCTTCATCGGCTTCAGCGGCCACACCGTCTCCACTTCCCTCCAGGCGGTGGAGACCGGGGAGATTGACGTGCTCATGTTCCCGGTGAACCTGACCGGACATGCCGTGCCCGGGCGACGGGAGCTCTTCCGGGCCTGCGCCGACCGGGACGTGGCCCTGGTGGCCATGAAGCCCTTCGCCGGGGGCCGACTGCTGCGCCCGGAGACCTCGGTGGTGGTGAAGAACCATCATCGGGGTGGGGGCATAGCAGGAGACGACCGCTACGAACTCACCGAGAAGTCGGCTATCACTCCGGTCCAGTGCCTGGCCTACGTCCTGGCTCAGGCGGGGGTAAGCAACATCGTCCCCGGGTGCCAGTCGGTGGAGGAGCTGGAGGCCTCCCTGGCGGTGCTGGAGGCGGGCCCCGAAGAGCGGGACTTCGCTCCCATCCTGCCCTCAGTGTCCCAGTACGTCACCGGGGAGTGCGTCTACTGCAACCACTGCCAGCCCTGCCCCTCGCACATTGACGTGGGCCTGACCCTCCGCCTGCTGGACGAGGTCCAGGGGAGGCCGACGGCGGCTCAGGCGACGGCCTACGGGCAGCTGCCGGCGCCGGCGTCCGACTGTATCGAATGCGGGGTCTGCACCGAGCGCTGCCCGTTCGGGGTGGAGACCATGGACCGCATCGGGGAGGCGGCGCGGGTTTTCGAGGGCGTTTAGGCAGCAGAGGCGAGGAGCGGGACATGGCCGGTCTGAGCGGAGTCAGAGTGCTGGTGTACGGCGGGGGCGAGCTGGGCACGGCCGTGGCCCATCGGTTCCGGCGAGTAGGTATGGATGTGGCTATCGTGGAGCCGGCCGAGCCCACGGCGGTATGCCGGGCTCTGTCGCTGGCCTTCGCCGTCTACGACGGGAAGGTGGAGGTGGACGGCCTCCGGGGCCAGCGCTCCGACGGGGTCCTGTCGGCGGAGGACATCCTGGCCCGAGGGGAGGTGCCGGTGCTGGTGGAGCCCTCGGGCCTGATGATCGAGCGCCTGAAGCCGGCGGTCCTGGTGGACGCCACCGGGGCCTCGGCGGTGCCCTTCCGGCTGGGGGCGGCCCCCGTCACCGTGGCCCTGGGCCCGGGGCGGACGGCGGGGAGGGAGGTGCTGGCGGTGGTGGACACCAGCCCCTTGCTGTCCCTGGGTAAGGTACACGAGAGCGGCGAGGTGCCCTCGGTGGCGGCGGCCCCGAGCGGAATGCACCCGGTAAGGGTGCTGACCGCCGCCGGAAACGGGGTATTCGTGGCCGACGCCCGGATCGGAGAGGCGGTGGAGGTCGGGAGGGCTTTGGCCACAGTGGGGCACTACCCGGTGGTCGCCCCCGAGGCCGGCTTCGTCCGGGGCCTATTGGCGGACGGGATCATGGGCTATACCGGGCAGGCGGTGGCGGAGCTGTGGCTGGGGCCGGAGGACGCCGGCTGCTTCACCATCTCGCCGTGGGCACGGGCGGTGGCCGGCGGGGCGCTCGAGGCGGTGGCGCGCTTGGCGCCGCGTTTGTGAGGGAAGAGATTGGCCACAGAGACACAGAGGCACAGAGGCACAGAGGTTTTTTCCGCTTTTCTCTGTGTCTCCGTGTCTCTGTGGCTAGTTGTTCGGGAGTGAAGCGCTGTGGTGGGGCTGGACTCCGGGGATGTAGGCGTCCGGGGCGACATTTTTAACATATTTTTGCGGAATATGCGGTTGATTTCGCGTGAAGGCTGTGCTACACTCGCGGTGGTCCTGAGAGACCGGTACGCGGTTTTACCCCAAGTTAGGAGGGCAGGAATGGCCAGTAGTGATGTTCTGAAGGGTCAGTGGAAGCAGCTCAAGGGAAAGGTCAAGGAAGAGTGGGGCGACCTTACCGACGACGAGCTGACTGAGATTGACGGCAAGCACGATCAGCTGGTGGGCCGCATCCAGGAACGATACGGATACGAGAAGGCCCGCGCAGAGAAGGATGTGGACGACTTCGTGAAGAGGCACGGCTCCACGGTCTAGCGTTTCGGTAACGGTTCGGTTTTCCTTCTGATTGACTGGTAAGGAGTTTAGAGCATGGGTATTTTGAGCTGGATCGTGGTGGGCCTGATCGCCGGTTGGTTGGCCAGTTTGATCTCCAAGGGCGGTGGCTCCGGGGTCATCGGTGATATCGTGCTGGGGATCATCGGGGCCCTGGTGGGTGGGTTCGTCGCCGGGCTGCTGTTTGGCGGCGACTACATCAGCGGCTTCAACTTCACCACTATCGTGGTGGCAGTGATCGGCGCTCTCATCTTCATAGCGATCATGCGAGCCGTGACCGGACGCCGGGTATAAAACGGGGCGCGTTAGCGCCTTCTTCAGATTACCCGGTGCCGGCATCTCGGCGCCGGGTCGTGGATCACTCACCGTTAGCCTCGGTCTTCGGACCGGGGCTAACGTCACTATTACGGGCCCTCGGAGGAACAAGCAATGCGCATCGGCTTTCGCACCGCCGGCTTTCGCGGCTCTCGCCTGGAGGCGGGGCTGGACGCCATCGCCGAGGCCGACTACGACTGCGTCGAGATCTGCCTCGAGTATCATGGGCTGACTGGTTTCACCCCCGAGGCCATGCGGAGGCTGGTGGCGGACACCACTGCTCGAGGGCTGGAGGTCTGTTCCTTCAGCTACCACGGGGACGGTGAGCCGATCGCCGAACGCTGGGCCAACATGGAGACCAGTCTGGACCTGGCGGCGGCCGCCGGCATCCCCATCCTGGTGGTGAACGGGGACCGGCCCGGCGACGATGATCCCCCCGACCGCCTGTCGGACTTCATCCGCCGTCTGGGAAGACTGACGGCCAAGGCCGAGGCGGGAGGAGTGCTCCTCGCGGTGGAGCCGGAGCCGCTCCTGTCGGTGGCGGACACGGCGGACATGAGTCGAGTGTTGGCGGAGTTGCTGTCGCCGCCGACGGCGGTGAACCTGGACGTGGGCCACGCCTTCCTCACCGACGACCTGGGCGAGACCTTCCGAGCTCTGGGCTCCCACATCGTACACCTGCACGTGGAGGACATGCGGGCCGGGGTCCACAAGCACCTGCTGCCCGGAGATGGAGACCTTGACTTCGGGGAGATCCGGTCCCTGGCCGAGGGCATCGGCTTCGAGGGCCCCTGGGTGGTGGACCTCTTCAGCGCCGATGCCGACCCCTTCGAGTACTGCCGCGAGACCCTGGGCCGACTCCGCGAGCGGCTGGCCTAGCCACCGAGGGCGGACACGGTGGTCATCTGTGCCAACTAATCCAGCTTTATGGCCGTGTCCTGGCCTCTCTCGGAGCGGAGAACCCCTCCCAGTCCACTTGGTGAGCCAAGTGGACGAGCCCCTCCCCGACGCGGAGAGGGGAGGTTTGGCTCCCCCTTCCTTCGCAGGGAAGGGGGCAATAGGCAGAAGCGCAGCGCCTGCCGCGGGGGGGTTAGGTTGACCCCGGGCGCGAATAAGTTGGCACAGATGACACGGTGGTCCGCCCCTACCGCCATGACTCCGCGAGACATCGGCCTCTACCTGCACATCCCCTTCTGCGCCCGGAAGTGCCTGTACTGCGACTTCGCCTCCGTGGCCGGGAGGCAGGATCTATGGAAACCCTACCTCGGCGTGCTGCTGGAGGAGATCGCGGCCGTTCCCCCCCTGAGGCCCCGGACCCTCTACATCGGTGGGGGCACGCCCAGCCTGTGGCCGGCGGACTACCTGGTGCGCCTCATCGCCGCCGTGGGAGAGGTGGGGCTCCCCGCCGATGCCGAGGTCACGGTGGAGGCCAACCCGGGGACGGTCTCCCTAGGCCGGCTGCTGGCCCTTCGGCACGGAGGTTGCAATCGTATCAGCCTGGGAGTGCAAAGCACCGCCGAACGCTATCTCCGGATGTTGGGCCGCATCCACACCTACGCCCAGGCCGAGGAAGCGGTGCGCTGGGCCCGCCGGGCCGGGTTCGATAACCTGTCGGTGGACATGATCTACGGGTTGCCCGGCCAGACCCTGGAGGACTGGAGGGACGATCTGGAGCGAGCTGTGGAGCTGGGGAGCGAGCATCTCTCCGCCTATTGCCTGTCCCTGGAGGAGGGAACCTCCCTGGCCGCCTCGGTGGACAGGGGCGATCTTCCCGACCCGGACCCCGATCTGGCGGCGGACATGTACCTGGCCACCGAGGAGATCTTGGCAAAGGCGGGATACCGGCATTATGAGATCTCCAATTGGGCGAGGGAACCTAACCCCCCAGCGGCAGGCGCTGCGCTTCTGCCTATTGCCCCTTTCCCTGCCAAGGAAGGGGGAGCCGGAACCGACCTAGCTCCTCCTGGAGCGAACAGAAAACGGGAGCCAGGACTCCCCTCTCCCATCGCGATGGGAGAGGGGCTGGGGGTGAGGGCCTCATTGACCGCGAAACATAACCTGATATACTGGCTCAATCAGCCCTACCTGGGCCTGGGGGTGGGGGCCCATTCTCACCTCGGGAACCGGCGCTTCGCTCGCCTGGGGAACCCGGCGGCTTATGTGTCGGCGACGCCGGCAGATCGGGTGGTCTTCTCGGAAGTGATCAGCGGCCCCTTGGAGATGGCAGAGACGGCCATTCTCGGCCTGCGGTTGGTTTCCGGGCTGGAGAGGGCCCGTTTTGGGGCTCGCTTCGGGGTGGATGCCCTGGCGGTATACCGCGAGCCCTTGCTCTGGGCCGAGGCGGAAGGCCTGGTGGAACTGGACGCTGGGTGGGTCCGGCTCACCGGGCGAGGACGGCTGCTCAGCAACGAGGTCTTTCAGCGGCTGCTGCCTGATTAGGACGCCCAAGTGCCGACCGTCATGGTCGGCGCTCTATCGCACCGTCCCGCCGCGCGCCGTCTCCGGGCCTATGGCCATAATCCGTAGGGGCGAATCTTGTATTCGCCCTGGGCTGGCGAGGGCGAACACAAGCGCACACGGGCTCGGTCACAACTCCTTTGTGACCATAGCCGTGGCTATTGGTTCGCCCCTACTTGAGGAATTGGGGTGACGCCATCCATGGACGCTCAGCAACTGTGGCAGACGGCCCAGGGCGAATTGCAGGTGCAGATGACGCGGGCCATGTACGATACCTGGCTCCGCAACACCGACGCCGTCGGCCTGGACGAGGGCGTCCTGACGGTGGCGGTGCGGAACTCGTTCGTCAAGGACTGGCTGGAGAACCGCCTCATCGGCACGGTGGAACGCACCGTCAGCAGCATCCTCGGGGAGGACGTGGGGCTCCAGTTCGTGGTGGTGGCCGGGGGGCGGGAGGAGAAGGACCCCGGCTTGCTGACCAAGCGCGAGGGGGAGGGGAACAACGGCGGTGAGGCTAAGGCGGCGGCCCGAACCTCCAGCCCTCTCAATCCCCGCTATCGCTTCGAGACCTTCATCGTGGGCCCCAGCAATCGCATGGCCCACGCCGCCAGCCAGGCGGTGGCCGAGAACCCCGCCACTGCCTACAACCCCCTCTTCATCTATGGCGGGGTGGGGCTGGGGAAGACTCACCTCCTGCACGCCGCCGGTCACGTCCCCATGGAGCGGGGCTACAACATCCTCTACGTCTCCTCCGAGGAGTTCACTAACGACCTCATCAACTCCATTCGGGCCCGGACCACCGAGCAGTTCCGGGGGAAGTACCGCAACATAGACGTCCTCCTCATTGACGACATCCAGTTCATCGCCGGCAAGGAGCAGACTCAGGAGGAGTTCTTCCACACCTTCAACACCCTGCACTCGGCCAACAAGCAGATCATCATCTCCAGCGACCGCCCCCCCAAGGCCATCCCCACCCTGGAGGAGCGCCTGCGCTCCCGGTTCGAGTGGGGCCTGACGGTGGACATCCAGCCCGCCGACCTGGAGACCCGGACGGCCATCCTCCGGACCAAGGCCGAGTACCAGCCCATCCCGGTGCCGGACGAGGTCCTGGACGTGATCGCCCACAAGGTGCAGAGCAACATCCGCGAGCTGGAGGGAGCCCTGAACAAGGTGGTGGCCCAGGCCACCCTCCTGCGGATGCCCCTCACGGTGGAGATGGCGGAGCAGGTGCTCTCCAACCTCTTCGGGCAGCCGGTGACGGTGGACATCCCGGAGATCGTGGAGGCGGTGGCCGGCTACTACCGCATCACCATCCAGTCCGTCTATGGCCGCAGCCGCCGCCAGGACATCGCCCTGCCCCGGCAGGTGGTCATGTACCTAGCCCGGCAGGAGACCAATGCCTCCTTGCCCCAGATCGGGGAGGCCATCGGGGGGAGAGACCATACCACCGTGCTCTACGCCCACGATAAGATCGCCGACTTGGTGGAGCGGGACCAGGACCTCCGGCGGGACCTGATGGCCATTCGTGAGGCTTTGTATAACAAGAAGGGGTAAGGGCGTTTGGATCGCGAAGGGCGCGAAAAGGGGCGAAAACGCGAAAGGGCGGCGTTTGGCGAGGGTGGCGGTCGGGCGGCTCTTCTGGGACCTATCGTGCCGAGGGCCCGCCCTGCCATGGTGAAGATTGCCGAAATAACCAGGTCATCGCACGCGAAGAGGGGGCCACACGCATACGTTGTCCGGACTATTTCGGCAATCGCCATAATGGCCGGGCTACGCTGAGCAAAGCCCGCCTCTGTGGGCTGGGAAGTGTCTCAGTCGGCCGAAGGGCCGGCTTCGCTCCACCGTTAGCTCGGGGCTTATGAAGATTGAGCAAGTAAGCGGCCCACTGTGCGACCGGACGCCCGCTCCGCCATGAATGGCCGAGCTACGAGGAGCGAAGCCCGCCTACGCGGGCTGGGACGTCTCAGCCGGCGCAGGCCGGCTTTGCCCAAGCGTAGCCCCGACCATTCATGGCGGGTCGGCCCCTCACGGACAATGGTCCCGCTGACGTAATATGGGCCGTTTATTTCGTCAATCTTCATCAGACCCGAGCGGACCCGACGGACGAGGCCGTCCCCGCAACCCAGAGGAGTTACGCCGATTGGTTGCCGGCAAGCCCTGTTTGCGCTAGAATGCTGTAGAACATACGTGCTAATCGTGTCATTCAGACACTCGGGAGGGGTAAGGAATGTGGCAGACTTGTATCGTGGTGGGGAACCTGGGCCGGGACCCGGAGCTTCGCTATACGCCGGATGGCAGCCCGGTGTGCAGCTTCAGCCTGGCTACCAACCGGAAGTGGACCAACCGCAATGGAGAGCCTCAGGAGAAGACTACTTGGTTCCGGGTCAGCGTTTTCGGCCGTCAGGCTGAAACCGTGAATCAGTACCTCGCTAAGGGCCGCATGGCCCTAGTTGAGGGCGAGGTAGATGCCTCCGCCTGGACGGCACAGGACGGAACCGCCCGCGCCAGCCTGGAGCTTCGGGCTCGCAATGTCCGGTTCCTCGGCGGTCGAGGTGACGAAGCTTTCGAAGGCGGCGGTATGCAGCCGATTGACCGGCCGGCGGCCTCCGGCGGAGGTGGGCCTCGTCGTCCGTCCGCGCCTCAGCCCCAAGGCGACGACGCCTACGAAGAGGGCCCCGAGGACGAGGACGGCATCCCCTTCTAAGATCCCGACCGGCGCCGACGACGACGGGGCCAGTCCGGTCGTTGGCGGCGCTAACGGCCCCCGTTTATAATCTCCCGGCAACGCGCCCGCTCGCCCTTCTACTCTGACCGAGCGAGCGGGCCCAAGCCGAGGAGTGATGCTGACCTCAACAGTGGCGGGCAGGGTGAATCCGGCGGGCCGGGCGGTATTGACGGTCGAGGCCGCCGCCTACGTGGGCCTCTGCTGTCTGGCCCTCGCCCTCCGATTCTTGGCCCTGGGAGCGGCGCCTCTGTCGTCTCCCGAGGCGAGCCAGGCCCTGGCCGCTTTCCACTTGGCTCAAGGCAGCCCGGCGGCTGCGGAAGCGGTGGGGGCCTCCAGCCCGGCGCTTCTCTCCCTCCAGGCCCTGGACTTCGCCCTCTTCGGGGCCGACGACACCGTGGCCCGCCTGGCCGTGGTTCTGCTCACCAGCCTATTCCCCCTGTCCTTCGTCCTGGCCCGGCCGCTGCTCGGCCGCCGCACTGCCCTGTTGAGCGCCGCTCTGCTCTCCCTCTCACCCGCTTGGAGCCTGGCCGGGGCCGTGGGCCTGGGGACGGGCCTGGCGGGGACGGGCCTGCTCTTCGCCGCCGGCTTCGCGGTCCGGGCCACGGTAGACCGCCGGCGTTCGTGGGTGGCGGCCTCGGGAGCGGCCCTGGGCCTGGCCCTCGCCTCCGCCTCCGAACCCTGGTGGGCCCTGGTTCTGGTGGGGGCGGCCTGGCTGAAGGCCCGACCGGAGCCGGAGTCGCGCCCCTCGAAAGGGGACGTAACTGCCTTTGCCATCGGTCTGGCGGCGTCAGTTCTG
>JBBQIE010000023.1:0-12236 GCA_038324625.1 Anaerolineae bacterium
GGTCTCGGTCACGTGCCTGCAACATGCCTCCGCGGAGGCATGAGGTTCTCAGCTTGACCAGGCTCGGCCCTGGATGTAGCGTGCATGAGGCGCCCGGGCCCGGGGGGGACGAGTCCGTGAGCCTATTGCTGCTCCCTAGAGAACTCCATGACTGCCTACGAGTCCGCCATACGCCGGCACTTTCGGCGCAACTTCACCGTCAATGTCGCCGAGGCCGCCCTGTGGTCGGTGGGCATGGCCTGCGTCTCCACCACCACCGTGCTGCCCCTCTACGTCGCCCACCTGACCGACAGCGCCCTGATTATCGGGCTGATCCCCTCCTTGGAACTGATCGGCTGGCACCTGCCCCAGTTGTTCACCGGCAACCTGGTGGAGCGTCTGCCCCGCAAGCTCCCCTTCGTGCTCACCGTGAGCTTGACTGAGCGCGTCCCCTACCTGGTCCTGGGGCTCTTCATGCTCCTGTGGCAGCCGGCCAACCAGGGCCTGACCCTGGCCATCGTCTTCCTCCTGCTCACCTGGCAGGCTCTGAGCGGCGGCTTCGTGGCCAACGCCTGGCAGGACATGGTGGCCAAGATCATCCTCCCCACCCACTGGGGCACCTTCTTCGGCGTCGGCAGTGCCGTCGGGGCTTTGCTCGGGGTGGGCGGTGCTCTTCTGTCCCGGCATCTCCTCTCTTCCTACCCCTACCCCCGCGACTTCGCCTACAGCTATCTGGCCGGCAGCTTCTTCTTCATGATCTCCTGGGCCGCCATCGCTCTGACCGTCGAGCCGGCCAAACCCTCCTCGAAACCGGTCATACCCCTGTCCGCCTATCTGGCCGGCCTCCCGGCGATCCTGAAGCGAGACGCCAACTTCCGGGCCTTCCTCCTGGTGCGCTCCTTCGGCACCTTCGCCGGCATGGGCTCGGCCTTCATGGCGGTACACGCCGCCCAGCGCTACCACCTCGGTGACGAGGCCGCCGCCCTCTTCACCGCCACCATGCTCGTCTCTCAGGCGATACTGAACCCCATCCTCGGGCGCCTGGGAGACCGACGCGGGCACAAGACCATGATCGGGGCCTCGTTCACCCTGCAGGCGCTCGCCATGGTGGTGGCGGCCCTGGCCCCCAGCTCTACCGTCTTCCTGGCCGCCTTCGCCCTGAAGGCCGCCTCTGACGCCGTCTTCATGACCTCGGGAATGCCGATCGTCTTCCAGTTCTGCGCCGAGCCGGACCGCCCCACCTACATCGGCCTGGCCAACACCCTCACCGCCCCGCCCTTGATCATAGCTCCCCTGCTCGGCGGTCTGCTGGCCGGGGCCAGTGGGTACCTGGCGGTGTTCTGGGTCTCTGCTATACTCGGCGCGGTATCCGCCGTGATGTGGAAGCTGGCGGTCACCGACCCGAGGGAGTGCTCATCATCGGCATCCGCAGAGCCCGACTCTATCGTCCCCGCGACAGCGGAGGAACCCATTCACCCCATAGGAGGCAACGACAATGCGTAAAGCCATCAACACCTGGGCTTTCACCGCCGACAAGTCCCTGGACGACTGTCTGGGGCTGGCACGCGACGCCGGTTTCGAGGGCGTCGAGCTCACCTGCGCTGCCGACGGTCCCCTCACCCCCGACACCACGGATCGAGAACTGGAGGCCATCGGGCGGGCTGCTCAGGTCCACGGCCTGCCTATACCGACCTTGGCCACCGGCCTCTTCTGGACTCACAATATCCTCTCGCCCGACCCGGAGGAGCGGCAGGCAGCCAAGGATCTCGTCATTCAGATGCTGCGGATGGCCGCTAAGCTCGGGGCCGGCACCATCCTAGTCGTGCCCGGATCGGTGGGGCCCTTCCTCTCCGGCGCCCCCGTGGTCACGGACTACGAGGCGGCCTATCAGCGGGCGGTGGACGACTTCCGGTCGCTGGCCCCCGAGGCGGAGCGCCTGCAAGTCAACATCGGCATCGAGAACGTGTGGAACCGCTTCCTCACCGCTCCCTTTGAGATGCGCGACTTCGTGGACGCCATCGGCAGTCCCTACGTGGGGGTCTACTTCGACGTGGGCAACGTCATGCGTACCGGATACCCCCAACACTGGATCAGCATCCTGGGCTCTCGCATCCGCGCCGTCCACTTCAAGGATTTCCGCTGTAACGTGGGCACCCTGGACGGGTTCGTCGAGCTGCTCCAGGGCGACGTGGATTACCCCGCCGTGATGGAAGCCTTCGCCGCCATCGGCTACGACGGCTGGGCCACCGTGGAGCAGTTCCCGCCGGCGCACTACCCGGACGACATGATCTACCGGGCCTCGCGAGCGGTTGACGTCATCTTCGGAGGTAGCGAGGGATGAAGGACGAGATTCGCGTAGGAGTCATCGGGCTGGGCTTCATGGGCCGGGCCCACGTCGCCAACTACGAGCGCTTGGCCAAGGCCAAGATAGTGGCCGTCGCCGACGCTGACCCCGCCCGCCGCGCCGGCCGCGCCGACGTCGTGGGCAACATCGAGGTGCCTCTGCCGGCTCTCAATGTCTCCGAGTATCAGGTGTTCGCGGACGGGAAAGACCTGATCGAGGAGGCCGACGTGGACCTAGTGGACATCTGTCTACCCACCTATCTCCACGCCGAGTTCGCCGAGAGGGCCGCCAACGCCGGGAGGCACGTGGTGGTGGAGAAGCCCATGGCTCTCTCCTCCGCCCAATGTACCCGTATGATCGAGGCGGCCCAGAGGAACGGGGTGGAACTCATGGTGGCCCAGTGTCTCCGCTTCTGGCCCGAGTACCAGTACCTTAAGCAGGCCATTGACAGCGGCAGGCTGGGCAAGCTCATGAAGGCCGAGTTCGTGCGCCGCTCCGCCCGCCCCATCTGGACCTGGGATGGCTGGATGGTGGATGCCGAGCGCAGCGGCGGGGCCATGCTGGACCTACACGTCCACGACGTTGACTTCGTCAACTATGCCCTGGGGAAGCCGGGCCGCCTCTACGCCCGCGCCATTCGCACCGACGTCACCGGCGGCTACGACCTGGTGAGCGCCCTCTACTCCTACGATGACGGTCCCGAGGTCTTGGTGGACGCCGCCTGGTACAAGCCGGAGAGCTTCGCCTTCCGTGCTTCCTACCTGGCCGTCTTCGAGAATGGCCTGCTCCACTTCGACGGCAGCGCCAAGCCCAGCCTGCATCTGCACCGCACCGGTGAAGAGCCCGAGGGCATCTCCTTGGAAGGGGACGCCTACTACCGCGAGTTGGAGTTCTTCGTAGACTGCCTCATCGAGGGTCGGAGCCCCTCCGAGGTGATCCCGCCCGAGAGCGCCCGCCAGTCCATCGAGCTGGTGGAGGCGGAGCGGCGCTCGTCGGAGGCAGGGGCTTTCGTCACTCCCTAGTCAGGCGCTCGACCAGGAAGGACTGGAAGCCTTCCACATCCACGTCTACCGCCACCTGGGTGCGGCTGCCCTCTTGCCGCCGCGCCCAGGTGGCCCCGGCGGCGATGTCGCTCCGAGTATCCACCTGCACCTCGCACGGAACCAAGGTCAAAAGCTCCGGCTTGACCAAGTAGGCGACCGCCAAGGGATCATGCATGTTGGTTCGATCCCGATGGTGCTGGTTCAGGTAGCGCTCCAGCTGGTCGGCCACGGCCCCCCGGAGGTCGCCACCGGCCTTTCGCAGGGCCCGCACCCCGTCCCGACCGATACCCACCTGGAGGGTCACATCCAACCCCACCATCACCAGGTTCGCCCCACCGCGAAAGGCCAGTGAAGCCGCCTCCGGATCGCAGGCGATGTTGTGCTCGGCGAAACGGCTCTCCAGGGCCGCGAGCCCCGCGCAATGGGCAATGCCCCCCATAAGCACCAGGCTCCGCAGCTTGCGCCCGAGTTCCGGGTCCTTGGCGAAGGCCAGGCCGACGTTGGTCATAGGCCCGATGCTGACCAGAGTTATATCCCCGGGCGCGGCGGACACCGCCTCCAGCAGGGCGTCTACCCCGTGGCCCGGGCATGGGGCCAACGAGGCGTCCTCTGGGCCCAACAGCCCCTCACCCTCCCATCCTCCCCAGTACACCGGCCTCTCGTTCATGAGGGGGAGACCGCACCCGGAGTAGACCGGGACCTCCGACCGACCGGCCAGCTGAAGCAGCTTGAGGACCATTCGGCTCCGCAGGTCCACGTCCCCGTAGACGGTGCTCACTCCCACCAGCTCCAGTTCGGGGGAGGCCAGGATCAGCCCCAGAGCCACGGCATCATCTACGTCGCTACCAATATCGGTGTCCAGCCAGATCTTCGTAGTCATCTGCCCTCCAGTAGGGGCCGGGGCCGTTACAGGCCCGGGCCGGGAAGATATCATTGTTGGTAACAGCACACCAGGGGGCAACGATGGCCAATCACACCATCAAGGGATTGCTGGGACTACCCGTTATCACTTTGGACGCCGGGCGCCGCGTGGGCAGCATCCAGGAGATCCTCTACGACTCCGAGGAGAACCGGGTCACCGCCGTGATCCTGAGCAAGCCGCCGGTGGCCGGGTCGGCCAAGGCGGTCACCGCCGACCACATCCGGCTCTTCGGCCTGCACGTTGCCCTGATTGACTCCGACCAGTCCATCGCCACCCTGGCCGAGGATCCCGCCACGCGCGACTCGGTGAAGGCCGGCACCGATGTCATTCGCACCCAGGTTCTCACCACCGAGGGCCGGCGCCTGGGCGAGGTAGCCGATATCGCCCTGGACCAGGAGGGCCACATCCTCGGGTACCGACTCTCGCGCAATCTCATCCGGGATGCCTTCCGGGGCAAGACCTTCGTTCCCGTCTCCAGCCTCTTCGCCGTCGGCGACGACGCCATCCTGGTCAAGGCCGAGGACACTCGGTCCGACGCGGAGGAGCCGGCCCTGGAGGCCCTCGAAGAAGAGAGCGAAGAGATCGAGGCGCCCGCCGCTGAGGACGGAGAGGAAGCGGACGAGATGCTTCCTACTGAGGCCGCGCCGGCGGACGCCGCCCTACCGGAGGACCAGGAGTGCGTCAGGGACGATCACGGCGATCAGTGGCTAGCCCCGGAAGCCGACGACGCGGCGGACTAGAGTCGCGCCGGCGTCAGCCCAGGCTCGCCCGAAGCGCCTTCGCTGCCTCGGCCACGACGGTGGTAGCCAGGATCTCGCCGAAGTACACCCGGTGGTAGTCCCCGCTCGGGTAGGAGCCCTTGTCTATCGCCGGGCTTAGATGCGGCGGCAGCACGTCGTTGAAGTGTACCACCTTGCACTCGTAGCTGATCGGGCACTGGGAGATGATGGGGGAACTAACCTTCAATCCCGCTTCCGCCGTCAGCCCCATCCTCGCGAGCTTGTCCAAGTCCCGCCCGGAGGCTGATCCCAGAAAGGCCGCCGCTTTCTCCATGCCGGTGTCCGGCACGTTCACGGTGAAGTCTCGACAGGCCTCGATCAGCCCGTAGGTATACCGCGAAGGCCGCACCAGAACCACGCACATCGGCCGGCCCCAGATGATCCCGAAGGTGCCCCAGCCGATGGTCATGGCATTATGAGCCCCACCCTCCGCACCGCGGGCGGCCAGGAGCAGCCCGGGACGGGCCAGCTTGGCCAGGGTGACGTCCAAATACTCGGTATAAGCGACCTCGGTTCTTCCGCTAGGCGCCATTGGACTCTCCTCGTGGTTGGGCGACACCCGGCCACTCTGCCACCAGCTCCGCCACCCGGCGAATCCGGGTCAGCAACCCGTCCGTGGGGACATTGTCACCCGTACCCAGCACCAGCCCCCGACCACCGGACTCCTCCAGAGCCTGGTGGACGTGGGCCTCGAACTCCGCCTCGCTGAACTGAGGGGTGAAAACCGTGGCCGCCAGGCCCCCCCAGATGGCGAGCGCATCGCCCCACACCGCCCGGCTGTCCTTGATTCCCAGGTTGGTCATGGGCGGCGGGGTGAAGGCTTCGCCAATATCGAAACCGGACTCCCGGATCAGGTGCAGCAGGCCGTCGTTGCGGCCGTCCACGTGGGTGGCCACCAGCTTGCCGGCGGCGTGAGCAGCCTTCACCAAGCGCTGATGGGCCGGGAGGAAGTAGCGCCGGTAGATGGGCGGCGGGGTGAGACCACCATCGTAGTTGCCGTCGTACTCGACCACCCTCGCCGGGGTGTCCACCGCCACTTGGTCCACCGCCCGTTGCTGCTCGTCCAGAGCCGCGATCAGCTGCTCCAGCTTGTCTAGGTGGTCCTGAAGCTGGTAGTAGAAGCCCTCGTACCCGGTGAATTCGCGCATCACCAGGTGCGCGGGAGCGTGACGGAGAAACACCAAGAGCACCCCGTCCTCGCCGATCCGGGCCAACTCCGCCGCCACCTCCTCGTGCCTGGGCACGATCCGGGTC
This sequence comes from Anaerolineae bacterium, assembly GCA_038324625.1. Lineage (GTDB taxonomy): Bacteria > Chloroflexota > Anaerolineae > DRVO01 > DRVO01 > JBBQIE01. Next base: position 6,322 of record JBBQIE010000023.1, read on the forward strand.
TTCTCCGCGAAGTAGAGAGCCCGGTCGTAGTCGTCGGCGGTGGTGACAAACTCCTTCATCACTCGGCCGCGGACCCCCGCCCCCTCCAGCTCGGGCGTCACTCGCTCCATCTGAGTCAGGGTCCCGTAAGGAGTGTCGTACTCCCTCAGGATCTCCTGCCCTTTCCGACTGACCCGAGCCACGATCTCAGGGCGCTCCTCGGAGAACGGCCGCATACCGTAGCCCTTGAGGCTCATGCCCAGATCTCGGGCCACGTCGTACTGGGACCAACCCCGGTAGCGCTCGGGTAGGCGGCCATCTCGAATAGCCGCGTTGAACCAGAGGTCCCACCGTGGGGCCCAAGGCACCCGATCGGTGGGCTGGAACCGCAGCGCCGCCAGGATCCTCTCTCGTCCCGTCATCCTCTTCCTCGCTTGCCGGACTCGGTGTCGGCCATGATCACGGGGTGAATTGCCCCAGAAGGTTCAGTCCGGGTCCGTTGTCGAATATGCTGAGGAATACCTCGCTCAGTCGCAGACTCCGCAGGGGTTCGTTCGAGTAGGGATCGTGGCTGATCAGAGCGTACTCGTAGACCTGGTGGGTCACCGGTTCCCCCTCGACCACCACGTAGAACTCCTCCGACACCGGGTCCCCCCAGCGGGGCTGCCAGTGCCGCAGGAAGAACCGGGATATGTTGTGGTGGGTCCGGTCCACGTACCGGCCATCCACCCCCGGCTTCGGCAGGGCATCCAGGAAGGGACGGCTACCGCGATCCGAATACTGAGTGGCGATCCAGGCTCCTACCGGCTCCTGGGTGACCACCTCGTCAGGGTGTACCGCCAGAGTGCCGGCCTCGAAGAACTCCAGCCAGTTTCCGTCCACCGCCAAGAAGCCCCCGGGGATGGCCGCCCCTAAGTATCGGGCCACGTCTGGATGCGATACCAGGTACTTGGCGATGGCCGCCTGCCGCCAGGCCACGTCATCCCGCTTCTGTTCACCGGAGATCTCCACCCCAGTGTAGTAGTGCTTGAGTATATCGCGGTAGGAGTTTCCCTGGACGGCCATGGCGCTGGCGCCCTCTTGGCACATGCCCACCCCATGGCCATAGAGGGAGGTGAACCCGCAGATGCAGGGGACCGCGAGGCAGTATCCCAGGTTGCCGCCCCAGACATCGGCGATGTTTCGCGTATGACCATCGCAGTGAGCGAAGTAGTAAGTTCGGGCGATCTCCCCATTGTAGACCACCACCTCTCCCCGGGTCTCATCCACTGCCAGGTCCGTCTGGGGATAGTGGGCGCCGCGCCATACCTGGCAGTGCTGGGTGGTGCAGATATCCGCCCCCTGGTTGGAGTGAGCGTGCGAGGTGGCGGCATAGGACCGGGCCGTCACCGCCTGGGCCTTCAGGGCCTCCGCCGGACGACTGCGTCCCATTTCCACCGGCACCACTCCCTTGAGATACTCCTCCAGCACCATCACCTGGACCGTGCCGTCGGGCATCAGCACTCGGATGGTCGAGGGTATGGTGGGGCTGCTCTTGCTCCTAAGACGGAAGCGGAACACTATGCCTCTCTCCTACGGCGCGGGGTTTCGCGTAGCGCCTCGGTCCGTGGACCGGTACCCCGGCGGGTCTACTGCTCGTCGCGGGCGGCCTCGATCAGGGCGATCACGTTCTCCACCGGGACGTCCCGAGGAATGGCGTGGGAAGGAGCCAGAATGTAGCCGCCTCCCTTCCCGATGGTCTCCATGAGGTGATGCGCTTCACGGCGCACTTCCTCTGCCGAGCCGAAGGGCATCACCCTCTGGATGCTCATCCCCCCGAGGAAGGTGAGGCGATCCCCGAACTCATCCTTCATGGCCTGCACGTCCATGACCTCCGGCTGGAAGGGGTTGAACACGTCCAGACCGGCGGCGATCAGATCGGGAAACAGCTCGTCCACGTCGCCGCAGGAGTGGATGACCACTTTCTTGCCATGCGCCTTGACCGCTCCATACATACGCTGGACGCGAGGAAGAATGAAGCGACGCCAGAGCACCGGGCCCATCAGCAGCCCCCGCTGCTGACCCCAGTCATCCCCAAAATACACGGCATCAATGTCGAGAGTCACCAACGTCTGCACCAAGCGCAGGTTGTAGTCACAGATGGTGTCCAGCAGCTCATCCACGAACTCCGGCGCCTCGACCATGTCCATGAGGAGGTTGGCCATCCCGCGCAGGGTCCAGGCTCGCTCGAAGAGGGAGAACCCGATGTCGGATACCACGTACCGGTCCCCTCGCGCCTCCAACCGGCGCTGGAAGTTCTCCCACCGGGCCGGGTCATCGGGGTCGGGGAAAGAGAATCCCGCCAGGGTGCGATCCGGCAGCAGGAAGTCCTCGATCACCCCGATGTCCGGGTCCACCGTCCGGTTCCACACCACCCCGAACTCGTCCCGCCAATGGCCGGGACGCACCTCCGTCCAGGCATCCTGGGCCAGCGGCTCCACGTCGTAGAGGTGATTACCCATCCACTCATTCAGGTCCTGGACGTCCACCCCCGTGGCTCGGGAGAGCTTCTGGGCGGTAGGGATGGTGAGCCCGATGTGCCAGGGCACCTTGTCCGATTCCTGGTGCGCTATCGTCCGCTGGACCCGCTCTCTTCGTGTCATCCCGCACTCCCCACACTGACCCTAGGCACTCGCGCCGATATCGCACACACCACCTCGTGGGGGTTGGTGCCGATGCCGTCGGCGACCTCCCCTACCGATATGGTAGCCGCGCCCTGTCCCCCGATCAACACCACCTCGTCTCCCTGGCGCACCCCGGGGACACCGCCCACATCTACCATGGACTGGTCCATGCACACGTTTCCCACCAGAGGGCAGCGGCGCCCGCGCACCAGCACTTCCCCCCAGTTGACCGGGCCTCGACGGAATCCATCGGCGTAACCCACGGGGATGACGGCCACCACCATCGGCTGCCGCACCGGGTGCCCTTGGCCGTACCCGAGGTAGGTCCCGGGCCGGACCTCCTTCACCTGAGACACGATGGTCTTGAAAGACAGCACCGGCCGGAAGCGATCCGGCAGCGGAACCTCGTGGGAGGGGCTGAGCCCGTAGAGGCCGATCCCCACCCGCACCAGGTCCAGGCACGCCGCCGGCATGGTCAGAGCGGCGGCGGTATTGGCGGCATGAGCCTTCGGCGGCCGCATACCGCGCGCCTCCAAAGCCTGCACCAGCGAGAGGAAGCGGTCGAGTTGCCGATAGGCATAGGACTGGTCCACCTGGTCGGCGCTGCCGAAGTGGGTGAACACCCCCGCCACCTCCAGTCCCGGCAGACCGCGCAGACGCCCTATGAAGCCGGGGGCCTCCTCCGGGGAGAGCCCGATCCGCCCCATTCCGGTGTCCACCTTCACGTGAACCGAAGCCGACCGGCCCAGGTCAACCGCGGCCCGAGAGAGGGCCTCGGCTTCCTCCCAGCCGAACACGGTGACGGAGACGCCCCGGCCGACGGCATCCCGCGCCTGCCAGGGAGGGGTGTACCCCAGCACCAGGGTCTCCGCCTCGATACCGGCCCGACGCAGTTCCAGGGCCTCGCTGAGGCAGGCCACGCCCAGGGACCGCACCCCGGCGGTATGGGCGACCCGGGCCGCCCATACCGCCCCATGACCGTAGGCGTTGGCCTTCAGGACCGCCATCACCGGCACGCCGGCAACGGCCCTCCACTCCCGGAGGTTGTGGGCCAGGGCCCCGGCATCCACCTCCGCCCAAGTGGGCCGGTCCGGGCTCGCCACGAAGACCCCTGGCCAAGACCCCGACTCCACAGGCCGCTCCTCCATCTTCTCGGGACTAGGGAGTCTCAATGGGATGCTGTCATGGTGCTATACGAAACAGCGAGGGGCCAATCAATAGTCCTCCCGGCCTCGCTTGCTGGCCCGGGCCATGTCCCGCTCCGCCTCCCGCTCGGCGATGGCCTCCCGTTTGTCGTAGAGCTTGCGGCCCTTGGCCAGGGCGATCTCCACCTTGGCGCGCCCCCCTTTCAGGTAGAGGCTCAAGGGAATGACCGTGAACCCCTTCTGCGCCACCTGGGCCCGGAGGCCCTCGATCTCGGCCCGATGCAGCAGGAGCTTGCGGGGTCGCATGGCCTCGTGATTGGCGTAGCCGCCGCGCTCGTAGGGGGTGATGTGCATATCGTGTACCCAGGCCTCACCGTCCCGGAACTGCACGAAGGCCTGCCGGAGGTTGACCTTGCCGGCCCGAATGGACTTGATCTCGCTGCCCATCAGCACCAGCCCGGCCTCGTAGGAATCCTCCACGCTGTAGTCGTGACGCGCCTTCCGATTGACCGAGACCATCTTCACGCCTTCGCTCACTGCCGCACCATCTCCCTGAGATATTGAGCCGCCGCCTCCAACTGCTCGTCCGCCTCGGTGACCTCATCGTCGGTCACCTCCACATCCGGGGCCAGGCCCAATCCCTGAATCAACTGATCGTCCGGCGTGTACCACAGGGCCGTCGTCACCCGGATCTGGGAGCCGTCACTGAGATCGAAGGCGTATTGCACCGATCCCTTGCCGAAGGTGCGGGTTCCCATCACCGTTCCCCGTCCGTTGGCCTGGACGGCCCCGGCCACGATCTCGGAGGCGGAGGCGCTCCCTCCGTCCACCAGTACCACCAGAGGAATCTCGGTGGCCAGGCCGCCATCGCGGCTGTAATGCCGCTTCTCCGGTATCTCCCGTCCCCGCTCGATCAACACCGTGGCCCGGTCCAAGAACTCATCGGAGACGGCGATGGCTTGTTCCAAGAACCCGCCCGGGTTGTGCCTAAGGTCGAGGACGATCCCCACCGCCTCTTCGTCCATGGCTCGGCGGAGCTGGTCGCGAAGCTGGACCACCGCCACGTTGTTGAAGTCGGTCAGCGTGAGGTGGGCGATACCCTCGGGAAGCATCTCTAGGGTCACCGTGGGTATCTCGATCTGCCGGCGCTCGACCACCCGGGTGAAGGGATCGGGAAGCCCGACCCGCCTCAGGAGCAGTTCCACCCTGGTCCCCGCCTCCCCTCGGATCAAGGAGATCACCTCGTAGACTGAGACCCCCTGGATGTCCTCTCCGTCCACCGCCAGGAGCACGTCCCCGGGCTCAATGCCGCTCTCCTCCGCCGGGCTGCCCTCGAAAATGGCAGCCAACTCCACGTAGCCATCCTCGGAAGCCCTCACCGAGGCGCCGATGCCGCAATACAGGCCCGAGGAATCCTCTCGCTCCAACTCGGCGAACTCCGGCGCTATGAGGCCGGTGGCGGAGTCCCCCATGGCCTCGAGCAAACCCCGCGCCGCTCCTCGTCCGTACTCCTCCGGGGGCGGCACCTCTCCCGCGAAGTCGCGCTCGATGATGTCCCAGACTTCCCAGAAGAGGCCCAAGTCATCCAGGGGGCCGGAATCCCCCTCCGGCGTCGGCGTGGCCGGTCGGGTGATGGTGCCGGCGGCCACGCCCCCGGCGAAGTAGCCGCCCGCCGAAAGCGACACCACCAGCACGGCTCCCACCACGAAGGCCGAGGCTCTTCTGAGAGTCTTCAGCATCAGCCCGCGACCTCCAGCGCCGACAGCACTTCCAGGGCCCGCTCCAGGGCGACGTCGGCGCCCCCTTCAGTGGGCTCCACCACCAGGTCCGGGTCCAAACCCACCCCGTTGATCTCGCGATGATTGGGGGTCAGCCACAGGGCGGAAGTCACGTGCAGACTGCTGCCATCGCTCAACTGGTAGGCCAACTGCACCGAGCCCTTGCCCCGGGTCGTCTCCCCCACCAGCTGGGCTCGCCCGTGGTCCTGCAAAGCCCCGGCCACGATCTCCGCCGCGCTGGCGGTGCTTCGGTTCACCAAGACCACCAGCGGCTCGATGACCGTCGCCCGCGGCCGGACGCTGTACCGGCGTTCGCTGCCGTTTGACGAGACTTCGTATAGCACCGTGCC
>JBBQIE010000024.1:0-12184 GCA_038324625.1 Anaerolineae bacterium
GTTTTCCACTGCAAGACCATCGGTCTCGACTGCGGCGCCACCGTCCGGGGAGAGACGGAGGGCGAGGTGATGCGGCAGGCGCGGGAGCACGCCCGGGCCGAGCACGGCATGGCCGATCTCACCCCGGAGATGGAGGCCGGCATCCGCCGGGGCATCCACGACGAGGGCGAGGACGGCTGCCCGGACTGCTGCGAATAGCCTGACCTTCCCGCTCGTGTTTGAAACTGGGGTGGATCTCGCCTTCGAGGCCCTCGGTGCCCAGGGCCTCGAAGGCACCGCCGGCCCCGGGTGCGTGATCCCGGGGTTGTGACCTTCTTCTACCGGTAGACCAACCGGCCCTCCACTTGCCGGTTCAGGTTCTGGTGTCCCCTCAGATACTCCTCGACAACCGTATGCATGGAGGTGGCGGCCGTCTTGGCGCCCCCCAGCGCCGTCAGGGCGTCGAAGGAGAGGTTCAGGTTGGCCTCGGCGTTCTGGACATGGTATCCCACGAGGCCGATGGTGTAGGGCTCGGCGTCCTCCACCGGCCTACCGTCCACCTCCAGGACCTCGAGTTGGCGGGCGCTGTCGTTGTAGACGGCCCGCACCCCGCTGTTCACCTGATAGCACTCGCCTTCGCCGGTGCGATTCTCCGGGCGCATGATGTGGGAGAAGATGCCGCCGAGTTGCTCCCCGGTGATGGTGAAGCGGGTGAAGGTGTCCTCATAGGGAAAGACCTGCATCAGGTCTCGGAGGGTCACCACCGGGCCCATTTCCTGCAGGCGAATGGCACCGCTGCCGATCAAAGCCACCTGGCAATTGGCGTTCTCGGCGAAGATGTCGGCGAACAGGTTCCCCAGGGCGGTCTCGGTGGTCCGTTGGGGGTGGGTCAGCTTCTGAGCGGTGCGGCAGAGCACGGTGTTGTACTTGGCGTCCACCACCTGGCGGTAGGAGTCAATGAAGGCTTCCAGGTTGGCATCCGGCTGGATGTCCCCGGCCACGATGGGGACGAGCTCCCACTTCCAGTCCACGATTCGGTTCCCCTCATCGGACACGGTGAGATCGAAACGCCCGATCTGGTCCGTGCCCACGTTCGCCTGAGCAATGAGGATGTCGTTGACGCTCTCCGGCTGCTCCAGGAGGGTGTGCGAGTGGCCGCCCAGGATCAGGTCCACTCCCCACTCCGGGTTGAGCATGGCTGCCAGTTCCTTGTCCGACTCGAAGCCGATGTGGGTCAGGAGAACGGTGAGATCAATGTCATCGTGCTTGTAGGCATCGCAGATGCGGCCCACCTCGACGGCCGCGTCCTCCAGGCCCACCAGAGTGCCGATCTGGCTGTCCTTCATGATGGATGCCATGACGGCTTCGGTAATGATGCCGATAAACATCACCTTGTACCCATCAACGTCCAGGATCACGTGGGGCTGCATCAAGCGCCGGTGGTGCTTCTTGATGTACAGGTTGGCATTGACGATGGGGAAGGTGGCCATCTTCTCCAGGAAGAGGAGCTGGGGCAGGCCGTAATCCACCTCGTGGTTGCCCAGGGTGGCTACATCAGGGGCCAGGTAGTTCATGATCTCGATGGTGCTGACCCCCTTGAACTCGGAGTCAATCACCGACCCCTGGAGCATGTCCCCGGAGATGGCGTAGATGACGTTCTTCTCCTCTCGGCGGACCTGGTCAATGTAGCCGGAGAGCAGGGCCAACCCCCCGATGAGCTTCCCGCTCGCCCCCTGGGCCTCGGCCAGGAAGTCCCCGTGCATGTCGTTGGAGTGCAAGATCGTCAGTTTCAGTGTGTCCATTCTTCGCCCTCATTCCTGGGTTCGCGGAAACGTCTCAGGCCACGTTTCCGCACCTGTAAGCTGCTGCATCGCTGCCCGGACCGCGTACCTACGAGCTACTGGAGCTTTGGATCGAATAACGTGCCGTCTTGGATCACTCCGTTGTCCTTGCTAGCGCTCCTGTATCCATGAGTCAGTAGATTCCGATGGTCGTCGCGGGTATCGCACGGTCTCATCACCAACCTGTAGGATGAAAGCGGAGTCGCTCATCCTCAGCCCGATATCGGGAAGGCACTCAGGCGAATTGGCCAGGACCTCCGTCATGGGCTGCCTCACATACTTCTCCAGGAACACACTCATGGTCGGCCCGGCTGCCTCCTCCAGATGCTGCCACGCTGCCTCGCCAACGAATGTGGTGCCGCCTTGTTTGTCGAAGGCAGCGACGAGCTCTGACAGCTTCTGGTTCGGAGTGGGGTCGAACACGATCAGCACCGGGGTATACCCGCTCTGGCGACAGTCCGCTGGAAAGTCGAGCTCCTCCCGCCAGCGACCCTGGCCCGATGCCGCCGTGGTGACGCGGATCTTGATCTCGTAGGCGAGCTTACCCCGGACGCAATCTACCTGCCTCCCCTTAGTTCTGTCATCTGCGCGTCGGATCGGGCTCCTATTCGAACTGAAGGACGCTCCGCCTATGGCGCCGGCCACTATTGGCTCAAAGAGGTAACCTGTTTCCTGGCCGGCGCGGTTATCAATGTCGAACAGCCACTTTCGCCACAGCATGAAGGCAGCGAGAGCCTTCGCGCCCATCTGTCCATACTGCAGCAGTGCCCGTGGGCCTACTTGGTCCATCGTGGGGATGGCTTGATACTCGAGGATGCGGCCATACTTCAGCCGAGCCTTCTGTAGGGTGGCCAGGCAGGCGAAGTACGTGTCAGCGTCAGGGACGCGTTCTACCAAGCGGCCGAGCAAGTCCAGGAAGTCATGTCGGGGAAGCACCAGGTTCCGCGGATCAGGCTCGTCGAAAAAGCCCGGGTAGTTCCCGGGTAAATCGGGGAAGTCCGAGCTGAGGCCCAGGTCGCGCACGATGACGGCGACCAGCAGCGCGCAGGCCTCATCGGTGAGCCCCGCTCCCAGTTCGCCGCCGCCAGCCGATTGGGCTCTTTGAATGAGTGCTCGTTGCGCCTGACTCAGGGCCACAGTCGTAGTCGCTCCGCTTCTGGGATTCCGGTCGCGCTGAAGCGCTTGTTCACCTTGGCACAGACTGCCGCCAGGGCGGGACTCATTCCCGAGGATAGGGTCGGCACGAAGGAAAGCAGAGCGCCGTCCGTCTCCGAGGTACCACCAGTGTCCAGGTCTCTTCTGAGGGAATCGGCGATTACCCGTGCCAACAGAGGAGGGACAGCGTTGCCGACCTGCCGACTGACCTGCACAAGGGAGCCCTCGAACACGTACCAGTCCGGGAATGTCTGCACCCTGGCGCACTCGCGCAGGGTTACGAAGCGGTCCTCGCTCGGATGGACGAACTCCGAGATCGCCCCGCTCGTCACCGCCTTACAAGGAGCGTCTCCGTAGAGTCGCCTCAACCCCACCGGCGGACCGCCCCGCCGCTCAGAAGGAGTTCCGTCCATGACTCTACGGAAAGCCCGTCTTCTGTAGGTGCTGTGCCACAGGCTCTCCGGCAGGTCACGCATCCGCTGGCCGGGCTTGAGAAGCCGAATCCTCTCAGCATCGCCCGAAGACAACTCGCGCCTGAAGTGCCACGGAGGTTTGCCGGGGGGATACGAACTCGGGGTTGGGAGGTCCGAGGTGGCATCAAGGAAGCTCGGACAGATCGGCAGGTGTCGGTAGGCGATGGATGCTCCCGGGGCTCCGTAGGCCCTGTGCGTTGGCTCCGGGAAGGATGGGTCGAATCCCAGGCCACCGATTCCGATCACCCTTTTCCTGTGCTGGGGGACGCCGTAGTTTGCCGCGTTGACCTTCCTCAGATGAACCCGGTAGCCGGCGCCAATCACTGGTTCCAGAAGATCGAGGACCCGGTCCCCATGCGCGGAGGTGAGGAAGCCCTCAACGTTCTCAAAGACGAAGGCCTTGGGCCGGTTCGCCGCGATGACCTCGGCGAAGGTCCGAACCAGAGTATTGCGATGATCATCTTCTCGCCTCATTCCCGCCGACGAAAATCCTTGGCAGGGAGGCCCACCGATAATCACGTCAACTTGAGGGAGCCGAAGGGACTGGACTACGTCCCCTTCCGTGAGGTGATCGGTGAGATTCGCCGAGTATGTCCTCGCGGCAGCCGCGTCCCTATCCATAGCCAGAACGCACTCAAACCCTCGCTGGTGGAACCCGAGGGACAGTCCCCCCGCTCCACAGAACAAGTCAGCATACCTGAGCCTGATCATCCAATCCTCTCCCCGGCCAATGGTACACGCATCCCTGACATGGCAGAGACCCACGACCTTTCCGAGCGGTCGAGTCCGCCGATCACGGACTCTGCTCTAGGCCTGGGTGTCATTGGCGCGGCCGCGGCCTCGCCGGCCGTTCGGCGTATTGTATGAAGTCCACGCCGTGGGACCCGCTGATGTGACGTGGGCCGGCTATTTCGTCAATCTTCATCAGATGCTTCGACGGAAGTCTAGCGCCGGAACCGTGGAGCCACAACTGAGATCTGTTTGACATCCTCGCCGCCCGCGGTTATGAAGACCGGCAGCACCACGGGCCCTTCCCCATCCTGACTGCCGGCAGGTGACTATGCAGTTGACGAAGCTCTGGCGGGACTTCCGCTCCCGCGACCAGGCCGGCCGCGAGTGGCTGGCGCCTTTTCTCGCCCTCATCGCCCTCATCTTCTTGAGCGACATGGCCGCCGGTCCCAGTCGCACCCTCCTGCCGGTATATGGCGAGGCGGTCCTGCACCGGCCGCCATACTTCGTCTCCGCCCTCGTCTCGTTGCAGCAGGTATTCGGCGCCATCGCCGCCTTCGCCGGCGGGGCCCTGGGGGACGCCCTGGGTCAGAAGCGACTGCTTCTCTTGGGCCTCTCCGGGGTGCCCTTGGTGGGCCTGGGGTTCATGATCGGGTCCCCGGTGGTGCTGGTGCTCCTATGGGTCTACATCGGCTTCGCCTTCGGGGCCCTGACGGTGGGGCGGCAGTCCTACATGATGGCCACCGTGCCCTCGAAGTACCTGGGCACCGCCACTGCCCTGGTGTTCTTCGGCCTCACCCTGGGCAGCGCCCTGGGGAACTCCCTGGCGGCGCGGGTCCTCAACAGCTACGGCTTCCGGACCCTGGGCGCGGGGATGGCGGTGGTGGCGGTGGTGGCCCTGCTGATCGGGCTGGCGGCCATGCCCAGCTCCGGGGGAGTGCGGGGGAAGGGGGTCGGGGGGGCCTTCGCCGGGTATCGGGGCATCCTGCGACGACGGCCGGTGCAGTACCTGGCCCTGCTGCGTTTCGTGCCCACCAGCTACTGGGGCACCGCCACCCTCCTGACCCCCCTCCTCATCTACCGCGCCTCCGGGACCGCCTCGGCCGCCGCCTACTACGGGGCCGCCAGCCTCCTCTTCGCCTCCGGCTGCCAACTCATCTCCGGCCGGGTAGTGGACCGCTTCGGAGTACGGCGTCCCATTGTGGTCCTCACCAGCCTCATCGCCGGTATGTCCCTGGTGACCTCGCTCTTCGCCCAGAGCCTGGTGGGCCTGTACGTCTGCGGCATTCTGGGGGCGGGGATCGCCTGGTCCCTGTCCGTCACCATCCCCGGGGTGGTCAACGGCATCGTCCCCCGGGCGGAGCACGGCCGCACCCTGGGCTTCACCCACGTGGCCTGGAGCGCCGGCATGTTGACCGGCACCCAGATCGGGGGCTTGCTGGTGGACGTAAACAGCGGCCTGCCCTTCCTGGTGATGGGCCTGTTCAACCTGGTGGCGGTGGGCAGCGCCCTGGCCCTGGGTAAGTGGTTGAAGACGCCTCCCGAGGGGGATTAGCCACGGAGACACAGAGGAAAAACCCATAACCAGCTCTTCTCCGTGCCTCCGTGTCTCTGTGGCAGGATTCCCTCCCACCCGGAACAGGGCTAGCCACCGAGCCATTTGCTCCACTTCTCATCGACATGTCGGAAGGCTTCAGGCAGGGTCTGCACCGGCAGGCTCAGCTCACCCGCCAGGGCCTTGAACGGCTCCAGCCAGGATTCGGGCGGACGCGGTAGGCGTTGCGGCACCAAATGCGTACCGCGGTGGCCGAAGGTGGCCTCTATGGCCGCTCTGATGTCTTCATCATCAGGTGGTTGGGCCTCAAGTAGGAGGACGAGGTCCACCAGGTCCTTGACGCGAGTGTTCTGTCTGCCCTCCCAGGGATAGGTGTAGGCGTGGAGCTTCTCCGCTATCTGCTGGGCGGCGGACATTAGGGGGACAGAACAGGTCGGAATGCCGGCGAAATCCAGCAACCCCCGCGTGCCCACCCACTCCGGCTCGCCGAGGACCACATCGCCCAAGCTGACATCCAAGTGGAAACCGGTGAAGGGCCGCGGCCCCACTCGACAGTCAACCGAACACCGCAGCCCACCGCCCGGCGCTGTCGTGATTGGTTTCGGCCGCGCCAAAAAGTAGCGAAAGAAGTCACCAAGATCAGTCTCTGCCAACTCCTGAAGCCGCTCATAGGCAGTGATCGCCTCCCGGCCTTTCCTGTGATCCGCGGCGATGGCCAGTTCCTCGATACTTGTCGCCATCAGATCTATATCGAGCGTGGTCCGGCCTGGTCGTTGCAGACGCAGCTCCATAGCATACCCGCCTTTGAGCAGCCAGCCCGCATCAGACTGCCGGAAGATGCGAGCCAGAAAGCGCTCAAAGGCCACTTGCCGGCGCAACCACTCCACGTCCACGCCCGTGTTCTGGGACAGGTTGCGCAGCCTGGTCTCCAGAGCCTGGCGGAAAGCAGAAGGGGAGCCATAGCTAACGGGCAAGATCGCACTCCCTCCCCGGGCGGCTATCGTAGGTCGCGAGTGCTTCAAGGATGCGGGTCTGGACCTCAGGAAGCATCTTGGTTTCAGCCAGTTGGCGGCGACGGATGAGCCCTTTGTCGAGGGTATCTTCCAGAGCACGGTTCAGGTGCTCCTGACTGAGTGATGCGGCGGCGACATCGAGAACGGTGCGAAGAGGAGTGGTCACTAGGTATCCCTCTCTCGTCTCGATCTCGTCTCCATCCAACCTCTCTCGGTGGAGGACGACGCCGGCAGGCGGTTCCTTTCGGAACCCACGCTTGGGCACCGTGAGGTGAATTGTGCTCGGCATTACATCGCTCAGGTTGTGTATGGTTAGGGCCGTCTCGTGCGAAACGACGGCCCGCGTCTGTCCGGCTCGATTACGGCTCCACAGGGCCAGGCGGATGAGGTCCTCTCGTTCACTCGGAGGGTAGTCGCGCAGGCGGTAGATACCGCGTCCCATCCTGATCCAATTGCCGCTCTCCCTATGGTAGTGGTGTTGACGATACTGATAGCCGGCTTCCAGGGCTTGGGCGGCAGTGAAGTACCCGCCTTGAGTCGAAGCCACCTCGTATAGTCTCCGCGCATTATCCCGCGGGTCATTCCTCATCACATAATCCTTACATAGCATGTAATGATTATACACGAATGGTGTCGGTCTGGGAAACAGTGGGGCCGGAGGAGGACTAGCCACGGAGGCACGGAGACACAGAGGGAAAAGCCATAACCAGCTCTTCTCCGTGTCTCCGTGTCTCTGTGGCAGGATTCCCTCCGATCGCATTTGACAGGCGAGGGCTTCTCGTCTAAGATACCCTACTATAGCGACAGGGATACTAGGATACACCATGAAGCTCACTACCAAGACCCGCTACGGCACTCGGGCCATGCTGGAGTTGGCCCTGCACCAAGAGGAGGGGCCCTTGAGCTTGGGCGAGATTGCCGCCCGGCAGGAGCTGTCGGAGAAGTACGCCGAGGCCCTCGTCGGCCGGTTACGGGTCGCCGGTTTGGTCTCCAGCGTCCGGGGAGCCCAGGGCGGCTACCTCCTGGCCCGACCTCCGGAGGCGATCAGCCTCTACGACATCTATCTGGTGCTGGAGGGGGCGGAGCCCTTTGTGCCCTGTAGCGCCGAGCGGGACTGCGAGCGCTGGGATGCCTGCGTCACCCAAGCCGTCTGGCAGGAGATGTACGACGCTGCCATGAGCGTGTTGCGGAACCGCACCCTGGCCGATCTGGCCCGGAGCTACCGTCGGAAGCAGGCGGCCGTCGCCGCCACCTACACTATCTAGCCGGCGCCATTTCTATCACGGAGGATCACATGAGTCGGATTTTCGAGGACATCACCGGCACCATCGGCGGCACTCCCCTAGTGCGCCTGAACCGCCTCCCGGTCCAGGGCTCGGCGGAGGTTCTGGCCAAGCTGGAGTCGTTCAACCCCGGGGGCAGCGTTAAGGACCGCATCGCCTGGAGCATGATCCGAGGGGCGGAGGAGCGAGGCGAACTCCAGCCCGGGGCCACCGTCATCGAGCCCACCAGCGGCAACACCGGCATCGGCCTGGCCCTGGTCTGCGCCGCTCTCGGCTATCGCCTCATTCTCACCATGCCCGAGACCATGAGCGTGGAGAGGCGGGCCCTGACCCGAGCCTACGGGGCGGAGGTGGTGCTCACCCCCGGCAGCGGAGGGATGAACGGCGCCATCCAGGAGGCGGAGCGGTTGCTGGCCGCCACCCCCAACGCTTTCATGCCCCAGCAGTTCAAGAACCCCGACAACCCCCGGGTGCATCAGGAGACCACCGCCCTGGAGATCTGGAACGACACCGAGGGCAAGGTGGATATCTTCGTGGCCGGGGTGGGCACCGGCGGCACCATCACCGGCGTGGCCGCCGCCCTCAAGCAGCGCAAGCGCTCCCTGCAGGCGGTGGCGGTGGAGCCGGCCGCCTCCCCCGTCCTCTCCGGCGGGGCCCCCGGACCTCACCGTATCCAGGGTCTCGGGGCCGGCTTCGTGCCTGAAGTCCTCCGCCCGGTCCTCCTGGACGAGGTGATCCCGGTCGAAGAGCAGGACGCCATCGCCACCACCCGGCGCCTGGCAACCGAGGAGGGCATCCTGGCCGGCATCTCCAGCGGGGCGGCGGCCTGGGCGGCCCTGCAAGTGGCGGCCCGCCCGGAGAACCGGGACAAGCTGGTGGTGGTGCTCCTCCCCGATACCGGTGAGCGCTATCTCAGCACCGGGTTGTTCGAGGGATGAGGAGTGGCCCTCACCCCCCAGCCCCCTCTCCCATTGCGATGGGAGAGGGGGAGCGCAAGCGCCTGCCTAGCCTCCCCTCTTGCATTGCGATGGGAGAGAGAGGAAGCGGGAAAGACAAGATCCCTGCTCAACCTCCCCTCTCCCATACCGATGGGAGAGGGGCCGGGGGTGAGGGCTTCCCCCTTCCCCCCCAATACACCCACCAAGGAGATTCACATGACCCCCAATCGCTTCCGGACCGGCCTCCTGGCCGCACTCCTGACCGTGATCCTGGCGCTCACCGCCTGTGGCGCCGTCGCCACCCCTACCCCGACGACGGCCGCGCCTACTATTCCCTTCCCGGACGTGCCCCGCACCACTCTGGAGGAGGCCAAGGCCCTGCACGATGCCGGGACTGCCCTCTTCCTGGATGTCCGCGCCGCCGACGTCTATGCCGTCAGCCACATCTCCGGCGCCGTCAACATACCCTTGGAGGAGCTGGAGGGCCGCCTGGGCGAGCTGCCCAAGGACGAGCAGATCATCACCATCTGCACTTGACCGAGCGAACAAACTAGCGCCCGTGCGGCGCAGATGCTGATGGATGATGGCTACGACAAGGTCTCCGCTCTGCTGGGCGGGTTCGCCGCCTGGACTCAGGCCGGCTATCCGGTCAGTCGCGGATAGCGGTCCGACACGTCCGACGATCACCAAAGCGAGGTAAGGGACCCATGAGTGAGGAACGCCAGTACGGCTTCAACACCCGCCAGCTGCACGCCGGCCAGGAGCCGGATCCCACCACCGGCAGCCGAGCCGTGCCCATCTATCAGACCACCAGCTACCAGTTCCGGGACACCCAGCACGCCGCCGACCTCTTCGCCCTGGCGGAGCCGGGCAACATCTACACCCGCATCATGAACCCCACCACCGACGTCCTCGAACAACGCCTGGCCGACCTCGAGGGCGGGGTGGGGGCCCTGGCCGCCTCCAGCGGTCACGCCGCCCAGGCCCTGGCCATCCTCACCCTCTGCGGGGCCGGGGACCACATCGTCTCCTCCAGCCGGCTCTACGGCGGCACCTACAACCAGTTCCTCTACACTTTTCCCCGCCTCGGCATTGAGGTCTCATTCGTGGACCCCTCCGATCCGGCCGCCTTCGCGAAGGCCGTCCGGCCTAACACCAAGATCATCTACGGGGAGACCCTGGGCAACCCCGACATCAGCGTCTTCCCCTTCGACGAGGTGGCCGCCGTCGCCCGCGAGCACCGGGTGCCCCTGATGATTGACAACACCTTCGCCACCCCCTACCTCTGCCGGCCGTTCGAGTGGGGGGCCGACATCGTCACCCACTCCACCACCAAGTTCCTGGGCGGGCACGGCACCACCATTGGCGGCATCATCGTGGACGGCGGCAACTTCGACTGGCGGAGCGGCCGCTTCCCCAACTTCACCGCCCCCGACCCCAGCTACCATGGGTTGGTCTACGCTGACCTGGGGGAGCCGGCCTTCATCCTCAAGGCGCGGGTGCAGATGCTCCGGGACATCGGCGCCTGCCAGGCCCCCTTCAACAGCTGGGTGACTCTCCTGGGGGTGGAGACCCTCAGCCTGCGGATGGACCGCCACGTGGCCAATGCTCTGGGCGTGGCCCAGTTCCTCCACGATCACCCCAGCGTCTCCTGGGTCACCTATGCCGGCCTCCCCGAGCACCCCGATTACCAGCGGGGGCGGAATTACCTGCCTAAGGGGGCGGGGGCCATCATGGGTTTCGGCATCAAGGGGGGCGTGGAGGCGGGAAAGCGGTTCATCGAGAGCTTGAAGCTCGTCAGCCACCTGGCCAACGTGGGCGACGCCAAGACCCTGGCCATCCACCCCGCCAGCACCACCCACAGCCAGTTGAGCGAGGAGGAGCTGGCCACCGCCGGCGTCACCCCCGACTTCATCCGCCTCAGCGTCGGCCTGGAGGACCTCGAGGACATCACCTGGGACCTGGATCAGGCCCTGGGACGGGCCGCCGACTAGAATCCTTCCCCGGAAGCGGCCCCGTCAGCCGCTCCAACTTGCGCAGCCCACCGGCTCTGCTATCGTCAGGGATATGGAGAGCTCCCTGCTATACGCGCAAGCACGGAGTACGGACACTGTGACAACCGTCATGCCGGTGGCCGGGAAATCTCCCGCCACTGGCATGTACGTGGTGGATTTATCCTGCTTGACGAGAAATAGTGAGCTAGAGCCGCACCTGGCGCCCGTGCCATGAAGGTCCCGAACGCGGACCGTGCCGTGGTGGACATTCGCAAGTTGAGCGAGTACTGTCTGAATCCAGCGCACCGCGAGGGTCGGCATAAGGCACGCCTGTTTGCCGCGGCCCTGGGTGTGACAAGGGATGACGCTGAGGATCTGCTCCAGATGCTTATGCAGGCCGTCGTGACCCACGAAGCTCGGCCTGGACGGCGCGATGAGTATGGGCAACGCTATATTGTGGACTTCACGATGGTATGGCGCGGCCGCCGGGCCCTGGTGAGAAGTTCTTGGATTGTCGAATACGGTTCGGACATTCCTCGATTGACCTCCTGCTACCCCCTGTGAACATGAGAGGTGGCGAGTGAAAAAGGACATTGAGCTACTGGACGTGGTAGCCCTCACGATTGATCTCCCTGAGCACAATCTGTGGCGGGGGCAGGTCGGAACGGTTGTCGACATCCTCGCCGGCGGCGAAGCCTACGAAGTCGAGTTCAGCGACCGAGATGGACGCACCTATGAATCCCTGGGGCTGCGACCGGACCAGATCATGGTGTTGCACTATGAGCCTTTGGTGACCTCTCCCTAACCGACTCGGTCCCCCCGCGGATGATCTTGACCTCCCCCTGTGATATTATCCCGCCCGTGGCCAATCACTTTAGTCCGCGGAGGGATGATGGCTTCAGTGAAGTCCGTCTACATGTTTACCGACATGGAGGGTGTGGCGGGGGTGGACAATTGGGACCCCCGCCACTTCGACTATGCCAACCTGGCCAAGGGCGTGTATGAGCGCTCCGAGGTGCAGCGGCTGCTCACCGGCGAGGTCAACGCCGCCTGCCGGGGCCTGTTCGATGCCGGGGTGGAGGAAGTGGTGGTCAACGACGCCCACGGCGCCGGCCGCACCATCCTGCCGGAGGAACTCCTCTCCGGGGTCAAGATAGTGCGGGGCTTGAACCGCCCCCATTGGATGGTGGGCCTGACCCGGCGCTGCGATGCCCTAGTGCAGGT
>JBBQIE010000025.1:0-12104 GCA_038324625.1 Anaerolineae bacterium
GCGAGGGGGCCTGCCGCATGATTCAATTGCGGGCTCTCAAGGCGCTGAGCAGCATACTGGGTGGCAAGGGAGAATGAAGGAAAGGGTGAACCTGGATCTGTTAGTGGATCAGTGCCTGGAGCGCATGGCGGCCGGCGCCACTGTGGAAGAGTGTTTGGCCATGCACCCCTTATGGCGCGCCGAACTAGAGCCGCTGCTGCGCACCGCGGCCGCTTTGCGCCATCTGCCCGTGATCGAACCCGAGCCCGATGTCGTGGAGCGGATTTGGGGCCGGCTGGAAGCGGAAATGGCCTCCGAATCCATCCCCGCCGTGACGAAAGGGAGCTTCCGCCGTTCTGTGAGGCAGAAGCGTACCACCGACTGGTCACGAGCGAGGAGGCAGAACATGTCCGGTATTGCAGCGGCAGTAGCTCTAGTGGTGGCCCTCATGGGTGGAGGCGGGATGGTGTACGCCTCCCAGGATTCGATGCCCGGCCAAGCTCTCTATCAGGTGAAGGGTATTCTGGAGGCGACCCGGCTTCGGCTTTCCACCAGCGAACAGGCGCGGATGGAGTTGAGGGTGGGATTCGCCGAGGAGAAGCTACACGAAGCGGCCACGTTGGCGGACAGCGACGGCGGTGTCGGGCTCTCGACGGCCTTGCAGGCTTACTCACGGCACTTGAGCGGCGCCGAGGCCATCGCCAACCAGTTTGGAGATCCGCAAGACGATTCTCGGATCCAGGCCGAGGTTGAGGCGAGGCTGCGGCTGCAGATCCAAGAGCTTCAACGTATCCGCCTGTTGATTGAGGAAGACGACACCCCGGACGACCAGGCCGAGGAGGCTCTGGACGAGGCCGAGGAGCTTTCGAACCGCTTACGTGAGTCCCTGGAGCAGAGGCTGCGAGAGCGCCAGGAGTCTCAGGTTGGCTCCGGCGAAGAGCAGACCGAGCAGGATGCGGAGGAGGCCGATGACGAGACCCCAGCGCCTCAGCAGGGCGTGGGTCCCTCCGCCACCCCGAGCTCGGAGCCGTTGCGTCAGCGCCAGGAAGAGCAGGATCAGAACCGCAACCGGGAAGTCCAGGCGACCTCGACTCCCGAAGAGATAGCGGACGTTCCGACCGACACTCCGAAACCCGACGACTCACAGACCGCTTCCGACGCCGTGACTTCCACGCCTGCTCAGGAGCAAAGTCGGGAACAGCATCAGGAGCAGAATCGCGAGCCGGCGGCCACCGCCGCGCCCGCCGCTGAGCCGACCCAGGTTCAAATTCAGGACCGTGACCGCGATCAAGACCAGAGCCACACCCAGGATAAGGACCAGGACCAGGTTCGAGACCAAGATCAGACTCACACCCAAGATCAGGACCAGGACCAGAGTCACACTCAGGACCAGGATCAAGATCAAGACCACGCTCAGGATCAGAGCCAGGATGGCGGATCCAAGCAGAGAGAGGGCGGAGCTTCCGGGGGTGGATCAGGCCACTAGACTCCAAGGCTAGGGGCTGATCGAGGGTGGGGATGGGTTTCCCCACCCTCTTTCTGTGCCCGGAAACAGAGCCTGAGTGGTCGCGGCGTTGACAGGAGCGGCGACCATTACTAAACTTCTGTTTCGATTGTGGGTGACCAGAATGGTTGGATAGATCTCGCACCGCGGGAGCGAAACATGGCTTTGGGATGGGGGGTGTTGGGCGCCGGAGGCATCGCTGATCGGCGGATGATCCCGGAGGGAATCGTGGCCTCCGACATGTGCCGCCTGGCAGTAGTGATGGACGCGGTCACCGAACGGGCGGAAGCGGTGGGCCGAAAGTATGGCGTGCCCAGCACCACTTCCATTGAGGCAGTACTGGATAACCCGGAAGTGGACATTGTCTATATCGCCACTCCCACCTCCGTGCATCGGGACCAGGCGGTGGCCGCTGCCCGAGCCGGCAAGCACGTCCTGGTGGAGAAGCCCATCGGCCTGGACTTGAACCAGGGGCGGGAAGTGCTGGCGGCTTGTCGGAAAGCCGGAGTGAAGTGCGCCAGCGGCTACATGATGCGCTACCACGGGGCTCACCGTGAGATCCGACGGATCATAGCCGAGCGGGAGCTGGGCGAGATAGTGTTTGGGCGGGCCCAGCTCACCTGCTGGTACCCGCCCATTCCGGGAGCCTGGCGTCAGTCCTGGAACCTGGGCGGGGGCGGGGCTCTGATGGACATGGGCACCCACTGCCTCGATCTCCTGGAGTGGCTGATTGGCCCGATTGACCGATTGTCGGCGCTGGTGGAAACGGTCACCTTTGACTACGAGGTGGAAGACTCCGCCACCGTGCTCCTTCACTTTGGGAACGGGGCCCAAGGCATCGTGGACGTGAACTTCAATGTGCCCGACGAGGCGGCTCAGAACGTCCTCGAGATCCGGGGCACGAAAGGGGCGATCTACGCCGACCATACCATTGGTCAAGACGCCGGCGGGCGAGTGCGGCTTTTCGCACCCGAGGGCATCGGCGGTTACGACGCTGCCCAGGTCCGAGACGATGGCGACATCGGTCGGGACCTGGACTTCGAGAGGGTCAACATGTACCGGGCTCAGGCGGAGGCCTTCGTCCAGGCCATCGAGAACGACACCGAGCCGCCAGTGAGCGGGGCCGTCGGTCTCCGGGCTTTGGAGCTTACCCTCCGGGCTTACCAGGCCGCGAAGGAAGGAAGGTTCCTGCCGGTCTAGGCGGGGATGCGAGCAGTACGGTGCGGGGCAGGCGGTGAGACCCAATTCGATTCTCGGAGGGTGGGCGTGGCGTATCGAGTGGGAGTTGTCGGCCTTAGGCGAGGGGTGGGACTGGCCCGGATGTTCGATGCGATGCCGGACTGCCAAGTGGCGGCTCTCTGCGACATTAACGAGGAGACCCTGAATCGGGTGGGGGAGCAGTTCCCGGCCGCGGCGCGGTTCGTTGACTATGACCGAATGCTCGGCCACAGGCTGGACGTGGTGGTGGTCGCCACCCCGATACCGGCTCATCGGGATCACAGCGTTGCCGCCCTCGAGGCCGGCTGTCACGTTCTGCAGGAAGTGACCTTGGCCGACTCGGTGGCGGCCTGCCGGGACATCGTGCGCGCGGTGGAAGCCCATCCACGGCAGAAGTTCATGATGGCGGAGAATTGCTGCTACTGGGCCCACATACTCTCCTGGGCGGAAATGTGGAGACAGGGGATGCTGGGCGACTTCGTCTATGCCGAGGCTGAGTACGTACACGACGTTCGCTCGCTTACTCGCGAGCCGGACGGGACTCCTACATGGCGGGCCTACCGACCGCCGATCATCTACTGCACCCACAGCTTGGGACCCATCGTCAAGATCACGGGCGAGCGACCGGTGAGCGTGTCGGCCCTGCACTCGGGCAGCAAGATGGAGTCTGACCTGCCCACCTTCCTGGACTTCGAGGTGGGCATTGTCCAGACCGAGAGCCATGGGGTGATCAAGATACTGCGGGGCCAGGGCATGATGCGGGAGCCGGCCTTCCACTACTACTCCCTTTACGGGACCCAAGGTACCCTGGAGACGGCTCGCCCCCCCCGGCCCCTGAGCACCAGTGCCTATCTGGAGCAGGTGCCTCATCTGCATAACATGATCGAGATGCCCCTGAACACGGACGTGCCGGGGGCGCCCCGGGAGGCGGGTGTGGGCGGGCATGGGACCGCGGAGTTCTATATGATCACGGACTTCATGGATTCCATCCGCAACGACACCAAGCCACCCATTGATGTCTACATGGCCTGGGACGTCTCGGTCACCGGCCTGTGCGCTCACGAGAGCGCCGTCAACGGTGGGAAGGCGGTGGCAATACCGAGGCCGAATGACTGAGCCAGGATCGAAAAGGGAATGGACTGACAGCGGGAGAGAGTGACGAGCCAAGGAGAATGGTGATGGCGGAGAGAGTGGGTGAGAAGCTGGCAATAGATGGGGGCCCCAAGGCGGTTGAGGGTCCACTCCCCGGCTGGCCGTGGTTCAGCGAGGCGGCGATCCAGGGGGTGGAGGAGGTACTGCGCTCGGGCAAGGTCAACTACTGGACCGGACGCAAGGGGATGCAGTTCGAGAAAACCTACGCCGACTGGCAGGGGAGCAAGTTCGCCATCTCGGTGGCTAACGGCACCGCCGCCCTGCACACGGCCATGAGCGCCCTGGGCATCGGCCCCGGTGACGAAGTGATCGTGCCCAGCTATACCTTCATTGCCACCAGCTTCTCGGTGGTCCAGGCGGGCGCCATTCCCCGGTTCGCTGACGTCAACCGAGAGGATCACTGCATCAGCGTCGAATCGGCCGAGAAGCTGGTCACCGGACGCACGAGGGCCATCATTCCCGTACACCTTTACGGCAACGTGTGCGACATGGACGAGGTGAATGCCTTCGCCAAGAAGCATGGCCTGTTCGTGATCGAGGACAACGCCGAGGCTTTCGGGGGGGAGTACAAGGGCAAGAAGACCGGCACGTTGAGCGATATCGCCGCCTGCAGCTTCTGCCAGAACAAGACCTTCACCACCGGCGGCGAGGGGGGGATGGTCACCACCGACAATGAGGACTGGGCCTGGAAGGCGCGCAGCTTCCGGGATCACGGCTACGACGTGAAGGCGCGGATGTCCCTGCTGGAGCTGGAGCAGAAGCTACCCTACATTCACAACATGGTGGGCTTCAACTACCGCATGACGGAGATGCAGTCGGCCATCGGCTTGGCGGAATTGGCTCGAATGGAAGACTGGAACATGCCCAATCGCCGCCGCAATGCCGGCCTCATCATGGACGCCATCAAGGACCTACCCCAGGTGCTGTATGCGCCGGTGGACACGCCGGAGCGGCGCAACGGCTGGTATGTCATGGCCTTCTCTCTGGACATCGAGAACATGAACTGC
The DNA here is from genome assembly GCA_038324625.1 of Anaerolineae bacterium. Lineage (GTDB taxonomy): Bacteria > Chloroflexota > Anaerolineae > DRVO01 > DRVO01 > JBBQIE01. The sequence continues at coordinate 4,861 of JBBQIE010000025.1, forward strand.
GACATTGACCAGTTCGTGAAGGCGGCCGGGGCCGAGGGCGCCCCGGTCTGGAAGGTGTTCTGGCCCCAGTGTCACACGGAGAAGGCTTTCACCAAGCACAACGCCTTCGGCGATTCCGGATTCCCCTTCACCTCCAAGGAATACACCGACCCGGCCAGCGTGGACTACACCAACGTCGAGGTGCCCAACGCGGTGTGGCACCAGAGCCATACCTTCACCTGCTTCGCTTTCCCCACCCTGTCGGAGGAAAACGCGGCCCAGGTGGGCACGGCTCTAGCCAAGGTCATTAGAGCCTACTCCAAGTAGAACCTGGCGGCACTACGCGTGACCGGCGGTATCCTTGGAGCCGCCGGTCCCGTGTTTCCGGTCGGCACAGGTGACCGTCTCACCAGCGGTGTGGCTACAGGGGATTGCGAGTGGGGGAGATACGGGACTCGGAAGAGACGATCGAGAAGGTGGTGGCCATCGTCACTCGCGGTCGGGGCGAGGACCGCGAGCTCTTGGTATTCCGCCACCCCACCTCGGGGGTGCAACTGCCGGCCGGGACGGTGGAGACCGGCGAGGCCGTGGAAGCGGCATTGCTCCGGGAGATCCGGGAGGAGACCGGTCTTTCCCCGGCCAGGATCATGGCTCTGTTGACAATACTCGAGTACTCGCTGCCCGAGAGTGACGCAGCGGTGCTCCGCACGGTGCCGCTACGCGAAGGGCCCGGGCACGATGCAGAGCCGACCGGCGTCTCGGCCCGGCGAGGGATGGTCTTTCAAGTGGCTGGGCAAGAGAAGGGATTCGCCCGCCTGGCTTGCGGGGAGGCCGGCATGTCGGGCCCGGCTTGGGCCTGGATCCCGGCCGATGCTCTCACTCGCCGGCTGCGCCGCCATCTCTACCACGTAGAGCCGGCGACGGAAACGCCCGAGAACTGGACCGTGCGTCAGGCGGAGGCCGACCTGAATCTCGACTTCCACCTGTACTGGGTGCCCCTGGCGGGAGAGCCGGGGCTCGTCCCGCCTCAGGACGGTTGGCTGGCGGCGGCGCGGCGGTTCCTCTGAGCCGGTTTTGACAGAGCCGCGGGCCTATGCTAACCTTATCTCGTTCGCGGAGGCGTGGTGCAGCGGCCTAGCACACTGGCCTGTCAAGCCAGAGACCGCGGGTTCGAATCCCGTCGCTTCCGCCAGATTACGAGGGGCACGGCCCACGGGCCGTGCCCCTTCTTACTTCGTCCCGCTCGGAGAAGTGGGCATGGACGAGGTGGACTGAGTGGACAGATGGCCTACAACGGCAGATAGGCTGCGATCGGACTGGTAAGAGCCGCCCCCAACTGTGGGCGGCTCTTTGCTGCTGCCCGGCTCAGTCGTGGCTCTGGGGGAAGATGGGCTCGAGGCCCTCGCTTCTCCGGGCCACCTCCTTCTCTTCCTGGTCGGAGAGGGGCTGCAAGTTTTCGGCGGCGTCGCAGGCCCACCATAGGAGCTCGGCGTGGCTGGGGCTAACGGCGGCGGTGATGGGGCGAGAGAGGGTGAACCTCAGGCCCAGAGCCGCTTCCTCGGGATTGTCTACCGGGGCATACCAGCACTTGGGCCAGGTCCTCTCCTCGTTCTCGCGCCAGCGGCGCTTGGCCAGGGCCTTGAGGGCCAGGACGCCCACTCCCTTCTCCTGGGCCACTTCCAGGGTGCGAGGCCCAAAACCGCCCTGGTACCAGCACACCCAGTTGAAGGGGAAGAGGATGCTGTCGAAGTCGAAGCGCTCCATCATGGCGATGGCGGCTTCCTCGGAGTGAGCGGAGAAGCCGATCAGCTCGATGACGCCCTCGTCCTTCGCCTGCTGGAAGATCTCCATGGCCCCGCCGGGGGCGAAGATCTGGTCCACTTCCTCCAGCCGGGTGACCCCGTGGAATTGATAGAGGTCGAAGTGATCGGTCCGCAGCAGCTCCAGGGACCGCTTCAGCTCTTGGGCGGCTCCTTCCCGATCCCGCTGGCCGGTCTTGCAGGCGAGAAACACCTGATCCCGGTAGGGCTCCAAGGCGGGGCCCAACCGTTCCTCGGCGTTTCCGTAGCTGGGGGCGACGTCGAAATAGTTGATGCCGCGGTCCACTGCCCGCGTTACCAGTTGGGCGGAAGACTCCGGGGTCTCGTTCATGACCACGATGCCCCCGAACCCAACCACCGATAGCTCATGACCGGTCCTGCCTAACTCTCGTCTCTCCATGAGTGATCCCTCCGTGAGTGCTCGTTGACCAAACGGGTATGAAAGGGATGGTGCCACGAGTGACGTCTCCCTGTCAAACGGTCGGTATGAACTCGGTTGCTTGGGCTTGAGAGAGAGTGCTAGAGTGGGCCCATCACGCCCGGGGGGTATCGCGTGCTCTCAATCTCCGACCGTATAGGCACCTCGACGCACTTTCTGCCGGCCACTCACGGCGAGGACATCTACGCTGCCATAGAGGCGGTGGCCGAGGCCGGATTCTCGGGCTTTGAGGTGGTACCCACTCTGGACCAGGCCCAGGTCGGCTATCCCTACAACCATCCCAATGTCGGCATTGACCTGCTCGAGTCCAAGGACGGCGACATCGCTAGACTGAAGGAGGCCCTGCAAGCCTTCAAGCGGGTCACCGTACACTCGCCCCACTTGGACTGGAACCTCTCCAGCGCCAACCGCCACCTCCGTCGGCTGACGGCTGATTTCTACATGCTTTGTCTGGACTTTGCCATCGAGCTGGGGGCCGCTGCCATGACTTACCATCTGGGCGGGCCCACCGGGGGCTTCATCAGGTCCCACGAGGAAGTCATGGCCTACAACCTCCAGTTCGCCGAACGGGCCATGCTGCAGGCGGCGGAGGCGGGGATGCCGGTTGGGTTCGAGGCCGGCTCTCTGGAGGAGCTCAAATATGTCACCGACCGCGTGCCCGGCTGGGGGATCAACCTGGATATCGGACACGCCTACATGAGCGCCGGGTCGGACGAGGGTTTCTTCCGCTACATTGACGAGTTCGCCGGACGCATTGCCGAGGTCCACCACAATGGGGTAAATCACTACTGGGGACGATACATGGAGCACCAACCTCCCCACTTGAACAATGTCATTGACTACCAGGGAGTGTATGGGCGCCTGAAAGGCATCGGATATCAGGGGCCCATCGTCTGCGAGATTCAGGGTCACGACATCCAGCAGGTCATCGGTCATTGCCAAGAATCGAAGGAGATGATCGTCGGCCTCTGGAAGGGCACTCGCGTCCTGCCGGAGCGGTGGAATCCCGGCCATTAGGGAGGGGGCGACGGGCCGGGCATGGCTCTTAGTCGGGCGGGTGGGCCCGCTCCAGCATCTCCCCGGCGCTGCGGAGGGTGCCGGGGCTGACGCCTCCGAGCATGGCGGCCAGTTCCTCAAGACGCGGCTCGGCGTCGAGGGCGCGGACGGCGGTGCGAGTGCGGTCGCCCACGATTTCCTTGCCCACGCTGAGGTGAACGTCGGCGAAGGCCGCCAGTTGGGGGAGGTGAGTGACGCAGATGACCTGATGGTGCTTGGCCAGGCCGGCTAGCTTCTCGCCGATGACGTGTCCGAGCCGCCCCCCGATGCCGGTGTCTATCTCGTCGAAGATGAGGGTGGGGGTGTCGTCGGCCTCGGAGAGGACCGTCTTCAGGGCCAGCATCAGGCGGGAGTTCTCCCCGCCGGAGGCGATCCGGGCCAGGGGCCGGAGGGGCTCGCCGGGGTTGGGGGCCAGGAGGAACTCGACGGAGTCCACCCCGGTACGGTCGAAGGCGAGCCTTCGATCGCCGATCGGCAGCCCTTCTTCCGAGTCCTCGTGGGTGAAGCCCACCCGGAACTGGGCCCGGCTCATGGCCAGGTCCGCCAGTTGGGTTTCCACCGCCCCCGCCAGGCGGACGGCGGCCTCCTGGCGGCTCCGCGAGAGGTCGTCGGCCAGGGAGGCGGCCTCGGCCTGGACGGCCTGCAAGCGCTGCTCCAGCTCGGCGAGGCGTTCCTCGCCGCCGCCCAGCTCCGCTGCCTCGGTCTCTGCCCTGGCGGCGTACGCCAGTATTTCGGGTACGGTGGCCCCGTACTTCCGCTTGAGGTTGCTGATGAGGCTGAGGCGTTCCTCGACGCGGTCCAGACGGGAAGGGTTGTATTCGACGGAGTCCCGGTATTCCCTCAGGGCTCGTCCGAGGTCCTCTACCCCGGCCGCCAGTTCCTCCGCCCGCTGCCGCGCCGGCGACAGGGTGCCGTCTATGCGCTCCAGGTCCAGTAGCCAGTCGAGGGTTCGGCCCAGCGAGTCGGCGGCCGCCGGGGAATCGCCGCTGGAAGCGTAGACGGCTTCGTAGGCGGAGTTGGCCAGCTCGGACAGCCGCTCGGCGTTGGCCAGGCGGATGCGCTCGGAGCGGAGTTCGTCCTCCTCGTCAGGCTGTAGCTTGGCGGCGACGATTTCCTCCACCTCGTAGCGGAGCCGTTCCAGGCGGCGCTCGCGGGCTTGGCTGTTCTCTAGAATGGCGCGGATTTCCCTCTGAAGGCCGTTGATCTCTCCTACCAGCTCGGCGACCTGACCCCGTAGACCCAGCAAGTGGCCGTAGCGGTCCACGAAGTTGAGGTGCTCCGGCACCCTCAGGAGAGAGAGGTGCTCGGTCTGGCCGTGGATGTCCACCAGGAGTTCGCCCAGCTGACGGACCATGCCCGCGGGCGTGACCCGGCCGTTGATTCGAGCGATGCTACGGCCCTCGGCCCGGATCTCGCGCGACAGAACCAGATAGGCGGGATCATCGCCCAGCAGCCCCTCCTGTTCGAGAAGGGGCTGGAGACGAGGGGCGAGGGTGTGGTCCAGCTCGAAGAAGGCCTCGATCATAGCGGTGCTCTCGCCCCCGCGGACTACGTCGGAGGAGGTACGGGCTCCGAGGACGGCGTTGAGGGCATCCACGATGATGGACTTGCCGGCGCCCGTCTCCCCGGTGAGGACGTTCATCCCCGGGGTCAGGCGCACGGCCACATGGTCAATAATAGCGAAGTTGCGGATGACGATCTCGGCTAACATGGGCTCAAGCCACCTTGCCGGTCAGATTACCGGTCCCGCTATTGGCAGCGCAGCTTGGTCGAGAGAGAGTCATAGAAGTAGGAGGGATCGCGCAGGCGAACGAACGATGCCGTGTATTCGGCGGCCCGCACCCAGACCTCATCCCCGGTCTCTAGGGACACCTCGCTCTGGCCGTCGGAGGTGAGAATGGCCTCATGGTCGGTCTCGACGGTGAGGCGTACCACCGCCCCCTCGCTGAGGACGACCGGCCGCGCCAGGCCGAACATAGGGGCGATGGGCACCAGGAGGATGTTCCGCAAGGTGGGGGGGAGGATGGGGCCCCCGGCGGCGAAGGCGTAGGCGGTGCTGCCGGTGGGAGTGGCGGCGATCAGGCCGTCGGCAACATAGTGGGCGATGTCGGCCCCATCCACTCGAGCCACGATGCGGATGACCCGGGCCAGGCGTCCGCGGCCAACGACCACCTCATTCAGAGACAGCCTCTCACTGATCGTGCGTCCATCGTGGTCGTGGCCGGAACGGAGCAGCATTCGCTCCTCGATCCAGTAGCCGCCATTGAGAACCTGCTGTAGCCCCTCCCGCCAGTGGTCCGGCTCCAACTCCGCCAGATACCCCAACCGGCCCAGATTCACCGCCAAGATGGGCCTGCCGGCAGCGGCGCAGACTCGGGCGGTCCGCAGGACGGTCCCGTCACCGCCGAGGGTGATGAGCATATCCACTTGGTCCAGGTGATCGCGCACGCAGTCGGCGTCCCAGGAGGAGCCCACCCACACGGAGTGATGATGCTGCTCCAGGAAAGCGGCGATCTCCTCGGCCAGGACCTGAGAGTGCGGGAGCTTGGGGTGGTGAAGGATGCCGAAGCGGCTGCCGGGGTTCGGCATCAGGATTCCAACCGGTGTTGGCCCAGCCATATGGGCAGGTCGGAGAAGGGCACCTCCGCCTTGTCGTCGGCTCGCATGGACTGCACTATAGCCACCTCTCGAGCCAGCTCGTCATCGCCGATGACGATGGCCCAGTCGGCCCCGGATCGGTCAGCGGCCTTCATTTGGGCCCTCATGCTGCGCTTGCCGAAGGTGGACTGGGCGGGGATGCCGGCGGCGCGGACGCTCTCCAGGAGGCGAAGCACGGCTGCCCGGGCCGGGTCCCCGATGTAGGTGAAGAAGGCGGCGGGCTGGGGCGGTGGGGGCACAGCGACCTCTCGCTGTTTCAGGAGAAGGACCAGTCGCTCCAGGCCGCCGGCCACGCCGATGCCGGGAGTGGCTCGGCCGCCCAGCTCCTCGACCAGGCCATCGTAGCGGCCTCCGCCACAGATGGCGCTCTGGGCCCCGATGCCCTCGGCCCAGACCTCGAAGACGGTCTTGGTGTAGTAGTCGAGGCCACGCACCAGCCGGGGGTTGATGCGATAGGGCTTCTCCAGGGCCTCCAGGTATCGCCGAAGCTGATCGAAGTGATCGGCGCACTCGGGGCACAGATAGTCGGCGCTGTGGGGGGCTGCCTCGATCAAGGGCTGGCAGGAATCGGCCTTGCAGTCCAGCAACCTCAGGGGATTCCGGTCTAGGCGGCGGGCGCAGTCGGGGCAGAGCTCCGCCTGGTGCGACCGGTAGTACTCGGTGAGGGCCTGAAGGTAGCCGGGCCGACAGGCGGGACAGCCGATGCTGTTCAGTTGCAGGAGCAGGTCGTCGAAGCCCAGGGCCTGGAAGAAGGCCCACATCAGCGAAATGACCTCGGCGTCCACCATGGGGTCTTGCTCGCCGATGGACTCCACGTTGAGCTGATGGAATTGGCGGAAGCGACCGGCCTGGGGCCTCTCATAGCGGAAGGCCGGCCCGATGTCGTAGAGCTTGACCGGCTGGGGCAGGGTCTGCATTCCGTGCTCGATGTAGGCTCGGATTACCCCGGCGGTGAACTCCGGACGCAGGGTGAGGTCGGTGCCGCCCTTGTCTTGGAAGGAGTACATCTCCTTCTCGACGATGTCGGTGCCCTCGCCCACGCCGCGGACGAAGAGGGAGGTCTCCTCGAAGATGGGGATGTCCAGGCGATGGAATCCGTAGCGGGCGCAGACTTCGGCGGCCTGGGTGCGTATGAACTCCCAATAGGGCTGGTCTTCGGGGAGGATATCCTGAGTACCCCGGGGTGCCTGGTACATGACATAACCTCGCGGAGTGACGATGCCAGGCGATTATAGCCATCCCGGAAGAGATGGCCAACCAAGTCGGGCTCTAGCCCTGGCCTTGCCACCAAT
>JBBQIE010000026.1:0-12026 GCA_038324625.1 Anaerolineae bacterium
TGTCCTGGTTCGTGTGATGTCAGGCGACGGGAGGGCGGCGGTCTGAAGGCCGCCGCTGAAGGCCTTCGGCCAGGGTAGAGGCCACACGGTTTTCTTGGCCGAAGGCCCTCAGCGGGCGCCTTTAGTCGCCCGCCCTCTCCCGCGTCGCCTGACATCACACGAACCAGGACAGAAACGGGGAGCGAAAACGCGAAAGGTTGGCGTCCAGAGGTGCCCCTGTGTGTTCGTCGTCATGTTGAGAGCCCCATGCTTCGCCGAGGCATGTTGGAAGCCCATGACCGTGATCCGTAGGGGCGAATCTTGTATTCGCCCTCGGTGGCCGGGCGAACACACAAGGTTCTCACCTACGAGGCGTCGCCCAATACGTCATGTTGAGCGCAGCGAAACATCTCACCGTGCGCGAGGCAAGATGCTTCACTGCGCTGAAGAGCGCTCCGTTCAGCATGACGGTTGGGCCGCGAGCGTGCTCCGTTGCTCATGACGTGGCTAGTGGTTCGCCCCTACGAGGTATCTCTCATGACGCGTGGTCGGGTGCGGCCTCGGCGGCGTCCTCCCGCCATTGCGCCAGCAGATCTAGCACCAGCCGCACTACCTCGGCAACGGCCCCCTCCACCGCCGGACTCAAGCTCAGGCCCACCTCCAGAGAGGCGGGCTGGACCCCGATCACGGCCAGCCTCTGGGGGGACCACCCGCGCAGGCGGGCCACCCCGAACAGGCTGGGCAGGCCGAGGTCGTGAACCGTCACCGCCTCGACCTGCCACCGTTCCGCTTCCGGGCCGGTGAGCAGCATCACCGTTCCCGGCGCCTCGTCGGCGTTCATGGCGTCAATCACGATCACGCTCGCCGCGTCCTCCAGCATCGGTAGGAGCCGCAGACCGGTGGTACCTCCGTCCACCACCAGGGGATCTTCCGAGTCACCCAGTTCCGCCTGGAGCCGGTGAGCCACATGCACCCCGATCCCCTCGTCGGAGAGGAGAAGGTTACCCAGTCCCAGGATGAGCGTGCCGGCCGCCAAGCCCCTAAGCCGCCTTCTTCCCCACTTCCGGGGTCTCCTCGTACTTATAGCCGCTGAACATGGCGGTCATGGTCCCGTGCTTGCCCAGCACCTCATCCCGAATAGCCATGTACACGTGAATGATGAAGAAGAAGATGAGGAGCCACATCAGGATGTGATGGGTGTAGCGCAGGTACTGGCGGCGGAAGATGCTGAACACCCAGCCGAAGAGCTTCCAGGATATTCCTCGGGGGTTGACCTCGCCGTAGAGAGCCCAACCGGTCAGTACCTGGAGCACCAGCATGACGATGGAAGCAAAGTACGACAGGCTGGCCAGGGGCTTGTGCCCCAAGAGCTCCGGCGGATCCCGGCGCAGGAACATGTAATACAGGGCCTGCTCCTTCAGCTCATGTAACCAGACCTTGAAGTCCTGCCAGTTGTCGGCCGGCAGCCAGGCCCTCCAGCGAGCATATTGGTTGCCCACGAAGAACCAGTAGATGCGCCAGATGACCACCAGGGTCAGCACCGACGCCGAGACGAAATGCGAGAACCTCATGACGCTCATGAGGGGAATCCCCTCCCTGGAGACGGTGTAGGCGGTGGAGGGAGAGACGAAGGGGGTGCCGATGTAGTAGCCGGTGACCGAGAGCACGATCATCATCAGGAAATGCACCCAGTGCCACAACCGCACCGGCAGCTGCCACACGTATGCCCTGCGGAATGTCTCCATGATGCCCCCTACAGTGCCTTGACGGTGGACACGGCTCGGCCGCGGGCATCCACCAGGTGAACGGCACAGGCGATGCAGGGATCGAAGGAGTGTACCGTTCGCAGGATCTCGATGGGCCGCTCCGGGTCGGCGATAGGAGTGCCCACCAGGGCCTGCTCGTAGGGGCCCATCTGCCCGGCTGCATCTCTCGGGGAGGCGTTCCAGGTCGTGGGCACCACCGCCTGGTAGTTCTCGATCTGCCGGTCGCGGATGCGGATCCAGTGCCCCAGGGCTCCCCGGGGCGCCTCGTGCCAGCCATAGCCCTCGGCCGTGGCCGGCCATTGCGCCGGGTCCCATAGCTCGCCGGCGTGAATACGCAGATCGCCCGTGGTCATGTTCCCGGCCAGCTCATCCACCCAACCCTCGACGTGCTCGGCGATGAAGAGAGTCTCGATAGCCCGGGCGGCCGTCCGCCCCAAGGTCGAGAACAGGGCCTCCGGGCCCACTCCCAGGTTCTCCAGTACCGACCCCACCAGCTCCTGGACCCGGGGCTGGCCGGAGGCGTAGGCCACCAACATGCGCGCCAGGGGGCCCACCTCGGTGGGAAGGTCCTCGTACCGGGGAGCCTTGAGCCAAGTGTACTTCTCCTCGACGTTCAGGAAATCGTAGGGTGGCTGCGGCCCGGTGAAGTGGGGGTTAGTCTCCCCCTGGAAGGGGTGTAGAGCCTCGCCATCGCCCCCGCTGTAGTCGTACCAGGAGTGCGACACGTACTCCTTGATCTTGTCCTGCTCCACCGGCAGAACCGTTCCCAGGTCATTGCCGAGGATCCGACCCCTGGGGAGCAGCAGGGATTCCGGGGAGCCGCTGCCGTCGCTGGGGTAGTCGCCGTAAGAAAGATAGTTCCCCGGCCCGGCGCCGATGCCGGCCCATTCCTTATAGAAGGAGGCGATGGCCAGCAGATCGGGGATGTACACCCGGTTGATGAAGTCCAGCGCCTCACGCGCCTTGGCCCTGAGGAAGGCGATGGACTGGGCGTTGAGGGCGTTCTCGCTGTTCGGGTCCACCGGATTGACCACCCCACCCACGGCCAGGGTCTGGATGTGGGGGTTCTTGGCCCCTAGTAGAGCGTGTACCCGAATGAAGTCCCTCTGGAAGTTGAGAGCATCGAGGTAATGGGCCAAGGCCATGAGATTGGCCTCGGGCGGCAGCTTGTAGGCCGGGTGACCCCAGTAGGCACTGGCCAGGAACCCCGGCTGGCCGCTGTCCACGAACTTCTGCACCTTCTGCTGCACCCCGCGGAAGTACTCCACCCCACCCTTCCAGTCGGAGATGGAGGCGGCCAGGTCGGCGGTCTTGGCCGGGTCCGCCGTGAGGGCGCTGCCGACGTCCACCCAGTCCAAGGCGTGCAGCACGTAGAAGTGGACGACGTGGTCGTGAATGGCCTGAGTGGCCATGATCAGGTTGCGGATCAAGCGGGCGTTGGGGGGCACTTGGATGCCCAGGGCATCTTCCACCGCTCGCACCGAGGCGATGGCGTGAACGGTGGTGCAGACACCGCAGATGCGCTGGGTGAACAGCCAGGCATCCCGCGGGTCTCGACCCTTGAGGATGATCTCCATGCCTCGGAACATGGTTCCCGAAGCCCAAGCGTCGGTGATCTGCCCCCCATCTATCTGCGCCTCGATTCTCAGATGGCCCTCGATACGAGTGACCGGATCCAGAACTATCCTATCCGCCATGGCCATCCCCCTCTTCCTCGGACTGATCGGACTGGTCGTCGTGCGGAGGCTCCGGCTCGGAGGTATCGGCCATAGCCACCATAGTCTGCCCGCCATCGTAATCCGGCTCAGCTGGCGGAGGCTCTGTCTTGGCCGGCTTGCTCCGGTTCCAGGCGAAGGTGCCCGCCGCGTGCAGCGCCACCCCAACCAGGGCCGCCGCGGTCAAGCCCAGACCTATTTTGTCCACCGTGGTCTCCACGGGGAAGACCGGAACCTCAGGCAAGCGGCCGTAGAACGGGGTCATGGAGTCCCAGAAGTCGAAGGCGGCACAGGCGATGCAGCCGTGACCCCCCTTCACCGGCCAGCTCAGGCCATCGTTCCAGCGGATCACCGGACAGTTGTAGTAGGCTTGGGGGCCCTTGCAGCCCATCTTGTAGAGACACCAGCCCTGGCGATGCCCCTCGTCCCCCCACTTCTCGACGTATTGGCCGGCATCGAAGTGGGCCCGCCGCTCGCAATTGTCGTGGATGCGCTTCCCGTGGGCGAACAACGGCCGTCCGCGGGCATCCACCGGGGGCAGCTCACCGAAGGTCAGGTAGTAGACGATGGTGGCCACGGCGTTGACCCCGTTGTGGGGGCAGCCGGTAAGGTTGATGACCGGCTTGTCGTGGATGATCTGATACACGCCCTTGGCGTTGGTGGGATCGGGACGCGACGCCGGCCAGCCTCCCCAGCTGGCGCAGGCCCCCAGGGCCACGATGGCGGCGCAATCCTTGGCCGTCTCCCGCAGGATATCCTCACCGGTGCGCCCGCCGATGGTGCAGTAGTGGGCTCCCTCCCCGGTAGGGATGGAACCCTCGACCACCAGCAGGTAGCGGCCGGCGTAACGCTGCTTGGCTTCCTCCAGCATGGCCTCCGCCTGGTGACCGGCGGACGCCATCAGCACCTCTTGGTACTCCAGGGAGATGATATCCATGACCAACTCCCCCACCGTGGGGTTGTTGACCCGAAGCACGCTCTCGTCGTCGCCGGTGCATTCCTGCATGTGCAGCCAAATGACTGGCAGCCTCTCCGAGTTCTCCAAGGCGGCGGCGATCTGTCCCACCCCCTCGGAAGGCAGGGCCAACGTGGCCCCCATGAGGGTGCAGAACTTCAGGAAATCTCGCCGCGACACCTCCCGAGCCTGTAGAGCCTCCCAAATGCCTCCTGTCTTGCGCTCCATGGTGCGCTCCACCTCCCCTCATGCGTTAGCACTCGGCCGGACAAGGCGGAGTATACCATGGCGCCTAAATCAGTAAAGGCCACCGCGAGGGGGTGACCTTTACCGCCAAGGACATCCTATCGAGCCGGGCAGCCTACATCCGCACCAGCTCCCCATCCTCGTAGCGGCCGTACACCTCCGCCGCCCGCATCATGGCTCGGACGTTCTCGTGAGGGGTGCCGTCGTTGATGCTTCCGGCCGTGTCCAGCACCAGGCCGCCATCCCCCGCCACCTTGTTTATGTCCAACCTAGCTCGCTCGGTTACCGACTCCACCGTCCCCTCGCGCAATAGGAAGGGCGGCATCTGCCCTCGAATCAGGGACTGGGGCATGCGCTCCCGGATGATCAGGGGGTCCACCGTCGGGCCCAGATTGACATCCGTCAGGTCCAGCTCGTTGAGGACATCGAGCATGTGGGTGTTCTCGCTGTCCGAGTGGAAAGAACGCTTGTCCACCCCGGGCTCGCAGAAGTGATCGTACCAGGCCCGTTCCCGCTCCAGGCAGTACTTCCGGTACAAATCCGGGGTGAGGAAGGCGACGTTGTCGTTGCCCATGCCCATGCCTCGCATGGAGGCCCCGGTGACCTCCCGCAGCCGCACCATGTACTCCAGGTTCTTCTCGAAGAACAGCTGCATCAGGGCCTGCATCTGATCCGGGTAATCGTACAGCCAGTAGATGAATTTGGTGGTGCCGCAGACGATGGAGCCCAGGGTGGCCAGACCGTGGCACCCGGTGCCCAGATGGGTGTCCACCCCATACTCCTCCAAGATGCGCTGACGCCACTCCAACTGGATGGGGACCACCCCCCGCTCCAGAACATCCACCTGGTCCATCTCCCGGATGAGACGAGGCACGTCGTGGACGGGGTCCTCGATCACCTCCAGGGCCCAAGGCCCGGCATTATCCGGGTACACCACCTTGCCCCCGTAGATGGCGGTATTGGTGACCGAGCCCAGGTTGATGCCCGGCCCCAAGGTGATACCCAGCTCCCGCTCCGCCACCGCGCTCGCCTTCCGGCGCATCTCCTGTTGGTACTCGAAGTCGGTGTGGAAGCGGCGGTGGTCGGTCACCCCCGCCTCGTACTTGACCCAGTCCTCGTTCAGGCCCACCGATACCGGGACCCGCGGTTTGTCGGTGCTGAAAGCCTCACGGCAGAGCTTGTTCTCCTCCCAGAAGTGGGTCAGCCAAGCGTGCAGGTCGTCCGTCCAGGGTGCCTTGTCGGTCATGCGGTTGCTCCTAACTGATCTCGTCATTCGTGCCGGGCCGCCATCTCCGCTCCCAGCTCGATGGCCGCCAACATGCTGCCCTCGTACGCCCTCCCAGTGCCGGCGATGTTGAAGGCGGTGCCGTGACCCACCGAGGTGCGGATGAGGGGCAGGCCCAGGGTCACGTTCACCCCCTGGCTGAACCCCAGCGTTTTGACGGCGATGTGCCCTTGGTCATGGTACATAGCCACTACCCCATCGAACTGGCCCTGCACGGCCCGCAGAAAAACGGTGTCCGGGGGCTCCGGCCCGAAGGCCGAGAACCCCCGCCCCTTCAGGCTCTCGATGGCGGGCAGGATGTATCGGTCTTCTTCCTCCCCGAAGAGGCCTCCCTCCCCCGCGTGGGGGTTGAGGCCGGCCACCGCCACCCTCGGATCGGCGATCCCCAAGCCCTCCAGGGCCTCGATGAGCAATTCCGCCACCCGCTCGATGCGCTCCGGACGCACTCTTTCAATGGCCTGGGCCAAGGAACAGTGAGTGCTCACGTGTACCACCCTTAGGGTGGGGGTCACCAACATCATAGCCACCCCCCGGACGCCCAGGAGGTGAGCCAGTATCTCGGTGTGGCCGGCGAAGTGGTGACCGGCGGCGTTGACTGCCGCCTTGTTGATGGGCGCCGTCACCAGGCCCTGCCCCTCACCGGCTCGGCAGCGGCGGACGGCTTCCTCGATGTACTCGTAAGCCGCCTGGCCGCAACGTGCGTCCAGGCGGCCAGGTTGCCACCAGGACCGATCCACGTTGGCCAAGTCAATCAGCTCGAAGCCGCGCATCTGCGGCGGGGCGGCCCCGGGGCCCCGGTAGGCGGCCCACCGTATCTCAGCTCCAGTGACGTGGCCCGCCTGCTCCAGCACCTCGCGGCTGCCCACCACCACCAATCGGGCGGGCGCCTTGTCTCCCAGAGCCGCTAGGGCCCTACAGATCACCTCCGGGCCCACGCCCGCCGGATCCCCCATGGTGATGAAAAGAGTTGCCATGGCCGTTCGACCTCCTCAGTAGTGCGATCCGGTGTGGAACAGCTTCACCAGGAGATCGTCGTCGCCGAATCCCCCGGCCTTGCTGATCACCATCAGCGGCTTGCCGCCCAGCCTGGGCGCGACGGCTTGCACCACCCCCGGGCTCAGTTCGCATTCCGGCCGGAGTTCGACCACTCCCAGCCGATCCATCAGCCGGCGCAGTGTCTCTCCCCCGGTCACGTAGACCATGTCGAGGCCCTGCCGCTCGACCAGAGCCGCCGCTTCGTCGAGCAACCGCTCCAGGGCCGATTCCAGCTTCTCGGGCTGAAGGCGCGCCTCCGGCAACGCCAGGGTCACCGATCCTCCACGACTCAGAGCCTCACCCGCCTCCGCCAGAGCCCGCGGACCGGCGGCAACAATCAGCACCGGCACGCCCGCCTCTTCCGTCAGGCGAGCTAACTGCCTCCGGTTCACCGGGTGAGCGCTGCCGCACACCAGCAACAGCGGCCCCCGGCTTCCGGCCCGGACGGTTTCCGCCGCCGACCGCCACCCCAGGGCCCGAGCCAGCGCCCCCGCCAGGCCCGCCGACCCCACCGGCAAACGGTTCGACTGGGCCAGAAGCACCCGCGCCAGGGCTTCGAGATCGCCGTCGGTCTCGGAGTCCACCACCACCGGCCCAGAACCTTCTCCCAACGCCCTTGAGAGCGCCAAAGGCTCCCGACGCAGGGTGTTCAGGCCGATGACCCTTGGCCGAGTGCCGGCACGGGCCTCGATCAGGGCCGCCAAGTCGCCACCGGTCACCGGCCGGCGGGGGTCGGTGCCGAAGGCCGTGCCCTCCACCGGAAGGCCATCCACCAGCAACCGCCCCCCCACCACTGTCCGCCCGGTGGCCGGGAAAGCGGGGGCGAACACCGGCCCGCCGAGGCCGAGGCATCGAGCCAGGGCGAAGCTCTCCTCCACGAAGGGCCCCCGGAGGGTGGAGTCCATCTTCTTGTAGGCCAGTCCCGAGGCCAACCGGGCCCAGCCCTGAATCGCCTCCGCCGCCACGCCCCCGGCGGCGTTCCGGGTCTCCGTGTCCAACACCACCACGTCTGCCTCGGGGCCGATCGGCCGGCGCTCCCAGATGACCACCACCGCCCCACCGGCAACGAACTTCACCCCGCTGTCCAGGGCCCCGGTCAGATCGTCGGCGAAGACGGTCAGCCGGGCCAATGGGGATTTCGCCGGGGGAGTTGGAGATGCCTCGGACCGGGACCGACCGAGGTTTCCGCTGGGAGGTGATGCATGGTGGCATTATAGCCCGGCCACCAGAAGCCCGGAAAACCGCTCGTATCCGCTCCCGCACGCCCCGAGGGCGCCCGCTCCTCAGAAGTTAGGCCAGTAGCGAAGTCTCAACAATTCTCCTTGCCTTTGCGTGAGGTTCCCCGCTTCCGACCTGAACCGGCAACCCAGGGCGGGTGGGCGTTAGTACCTTTGGCCCATCCGCCTCTCGGAGAAAATGCCGAAGCAATCACAGGTCACCGCATCGCCGGTGCCATTCCGCTACCCCGAGGAGTTCATGCTTCGTCGCACCAGTGTCAGGCGAGTCGTCGGCTTAGCGCTTATCGCCCTCCTGGCCGCCTCCCTCCTCCAGCCTTTCCTCGTCGCCCCCGCCCTGGCGGACTCCGGCCCCCGACCGCCGGCGGAGACCACCGCCCTATACCTTCCCGGACCCCAAGGATACACCTCCCTGGTGCAAAGCCTGGTGTCGGCAGGCGGACGGGTGCTCCACGAGTTTCCGCCCGATGCCCTCATCGCCCAGGGGCCCGCCGGCCTTCCCGGTCGCCTCTTGGCCGAGGGCCAGGCCACCTACGCCACCGAGGCGCCGGTTCCCGACGACACTCTCGCCACCCTCAGCCCGGCGGCCCAGTTGGCCGCGGGCGCCTGGGCCGCCTTGCTCACCCCCGATTCCGCCGGCTTCATGACGGACTCGCCTGAACACCCCGCCGGCGATGCTATGTTCGCCTCGGACACCGGCGGCCTCACCGGGCTGGCCCTCGACCCCAGCCTCTATCAGCAGAGCGAGTTCCTCATCGGGCGGGTGGCGGTCAATATCGTCCTGGTGGAGAGCACTGGAGCGGTTGACCCCAGCGCCGAGAACTGGTCCCCCGCCCGGCAGCAGCAGGTCTTCGCCCAGATCGTCCAGGGCTTGGAATGGTGGCGGGCGCAAGAGCCTCGAGCCCAACTCCAGTTCGTCTACGACAACCACTACTCCGCGCCCCTCCCGGTGAGCTACGAGCCGGTGACTCGCCCCCATTCTGAGGACCGGCTCTGGATCTCGGAGAGTATGCAGGGGCTGGGGTTCCCGCACTCCTCCTACATCACCGCCGTGCGGCTGTATAACCGCGACAGCCGCGAGCGCTTGGAGACCGACTGGGCCTTCACCATCTTCGTGGTGGATAGCCTCAACGACTCCGACAACCGCTTCGCCGACGGCTACTTCGCCTACGCCTACATCCACGGGCCCTACATGGTCATGACCTACGGCAACAATGGCTACGGCATCGATGGGATGGCGGGGGTCCTGGCTCACGAGGTGGGCCACATATTCGGGGCCATGGATGAGTATGCCGGCGCCGGGGTACCGGCTACCGTCCGCTCCGGCTACCTAGGGGTAGAGAACGGTAACTCCCAGGTGGGCGGCATCACCGACGTCGGCTGCATCATGCGAGGGGGACTCACCCCCTACGCTCTGCACCAGCTCTGCCCCTACACCGCCGGCCAGGTCGGCTGGCGAGACAGCGACGGCGACGGCATCCTCGACCCGGTGGACACCAGCCTCGACCTGCAAATAAGCATAGGGACCTACGAGGATAGGGTCAGCATCGAAGGCGCCGCCATTGAGCTCCCCTACCCCTCGTCGACCCGGCCGCCCATCACCATCAACCGCCTGGTCCGGCTGGACTACCGGGTGAACGGCGGAGTCTGGCGCCCGCTCTCGGCCGCCGACGGGAACCTGGATAGCGCCGCCGAGCTGCTCAGCGAGACGCTGCCGCCTGCTTGCCGGGGAGACTGGCAGATCGAAGTGCGGGCCCTCGACAACTGGGGGGTCTCCGCCGTCCACGCCGCTACCCTCTCCATTGCCGAGGGGCCATCTCCGGCTGCCATCACGGTCAGTGCCGCTTTTCTTCCCGCCATCGATGAGGACGGGGGCACCATCGAGGGAGTGGCCGTCAGCCCGATCGAGGCCGGCCCGGTTCTCGCCATCCAACGCCGGATCGACAGCGGCGCTTGGACCGAGATGGACCCAGGCGACGGGGAGTACGACGGGCAGACCGAGTCCTTCAGCCTGACTCTATCCTCACTTCCCCCCGGAGAGCACGCCCTGCAGTTCCGAGCCGCTGCCGCCTTACCCTGGGCCATATCCGAGGTCTGGGAACAATCTCTCACCGTCTCCGCGCCCTCCGAGCCTACTCCATCACCCTCGGATCCACCTCCGGCCCAGTCCCTACCGGTGTTCTACCTCCCTCTGGTGGTCTCCTAGGTCAACGAGCGGGTCAGTGTCCCCCTCGTTGACCGGCGCGCCCGCGCGCGGCTATACTCCCACAACGTAACCGTGGCGCCCTCGGCGCCTCCCTCAACGCGCACCGCGCATACCGGAGGAACAATGTCAGCCCCACCGCTTGACGTAAACCGTGCCACCTATCGAGAGCTCTCCGCGTTATCCGGGGTCGGGCCGGTCGTGGCTCGGCACATTGAGGAATACCGCGCCCAACACGGCCCTATCTCAGACCTTGATGAGCTCATGTCCGTCGAGGGCGTCACTCCCCATCTCATGGACCGCCTCCGCCCCCAACTGGAGGTCGGTTCCGGCGAAGCGTCTTCACTGGACGCTCCCACAGGAGAGCCGACTCCCCTCCTCCAGCCCGGAAACGGAAGGCAGCAGCCGTCAGCGGGCGACGAGATCCGCACCCGGACAGAGGCCTGGCGGCGTCCGGAGTCGGCCCACCCGGCGGCCAATGAATCCGACCCTCAGAACCCCGTAGTCCTGGTGGTCGGCGGGGCGATTGTCGGGGCCCTGCTGTCCCTTCTCGTCCTCTACCTCATATCCGGAACCCTGAGCTTCATCCCCCGGAGCCGGTTGGCGGCCCTCGAGACCCGGATCGCCACCCTAGAGGGTGAGACGGGGCGCGCCCGAGCCGAACTCACGGACCTCAGCGCTCAAGTAGCCGCCGGCGAGAGCCGGATCGAGGCCGCCGGCACCCAAGTCGCTGAACTGGATACCCGAGTGGCCGAGGTCGAGGGCATGAGGGACCAGGTGGAGAAGGCCCTTTCCGAGGTAGGCATGTTGGCAGAGGACCTACAAACGGTCACCGGCCGGGTGGATGTCCTCGGGGCCGACGCCGCCCGCTTCGACGGTTTCCTCGACGCCCTACGCTCGGCCCTCCAGGCAGCCGCGGAGCAACCCTCCGTCCCCTTCTGAGAGTGTGTCTCATTTTCGGGGCAGGGTGGGGACCGGGCTTCGGCCGCCTCGAATCACGTCACCCTGAGAAGCCCATGCCTCGCGGAGGCATGTTGGAAGCCCATGACCGAGATCCGTGGCGTTTGGATCGCGAAGGGCGCGAAAGGGGACGAAAATGTCCTGGTTCGAGTGAGGGTGGAACGGGATTGGGGGTGGCCTGGGGACCAGCGCCCACGGAGGACGCAGGAGAGGGCGGGCGGCTAAAGGCGCCCGCTGAGGGCCTTCGGCCAGGGGATGGGGCCATACGGCTTCCTTGGCCGAAGGCCCTCAGCGGCGGGCTTCAGACCGCCGCCTCCCGCTCCTGACATCACACGAACCAGGACAGAAAGGGGACGAAAACACGAAAGGCCTGGGCTGATTTCGGGTGGCTTGCTGCCTACGAGCCGCCATCCCCTCGCACGCTCCCCACGTCATGAGCAGCGCAACGAAGGGTCTCGCCGCACGTGAGCCGGGATGCTTCACTCCGCTGAGGAGCGCTCCGTTCAGCATGACGGGCTTGGGTCTGACATATCCGATGGGCCGAATGGACGGGAATGGACCGGGGGGGCCGACGGGCCCCGCTACCCACTACTCACTCGCCACTATCCATTCCCCAATGGTATGATGCCGCAAACGGCACACCAAAG
>JBBQIE010000027.1:0-11543 GCA_038324625.1 Anaerolineae bacterium
TCGGACGAGGTCAACCAATGAACGCCTGGCGCACGCTGCAGACGGCCTGGGAAGGGGTCGCCGCCAACAAAATGCGCTCCTTCCTGACGGTCCTGGGAGTGGTGATCGGCGTGGCGGCCGTCATCCTCATGATCGGGGTGAGCAGCGGCACCGAAGCCGCCATCGCCGAGACTATCAACAGCCTAGGGTCGGACCTGATCATCGTCACCGCCGCCCGGTTTCCCGGCGGCGACCGGGGGCCGGGACAGAGCAGCGCCAACCGAGCCGGTCTGACCTACGATGACGCGATGGCGATCTCGGAACAGGTGAAAGGCATCGCCGGAGTGGCCCCGGAGCAACAGGCTCCCTCGCAGACGGTCCGCTTTGGCGACGTCAACCTCAGCACCTCTCTCATCGGCACCTCGAAGGACTACTCCACCGTTCGCTCCATAGCCGTGGAGGAGGGCCGCTTCCTGGACGATCAGGACGTGGACCTGAAGCGCAAGGTGGTCGTGCTCGGAGCCGGGGTGGCCGAAGAGTTGTTCCCGGACTCGAGCGCCGTCGGGCAGCAGGTCACCGTGGGCACCACCAAGCTAGCCGTGGTCGGCGTAATGGCGCCCAAGGGGACGGTGGGCGACACGGACTACGACAACCGCATCTACATTCCCATCAGCGTCCTGTTTCAGAAGTTCGTTCCCTCCCAGTTCGCCGCCATGACCGGCAACTCAGTGCGTACCGTGTACGTTAAGGCGGCGAGCCAGAGTAGCATGGACTCAGCCATCGCTCAGATCACCGAGTTACTGGCGCGGCGGCACGACGTGGACTCGGATTCCCTCGACTTCATGATCCAGACTCAGGCCGACATCATCAGTACTCAGGAGTCGGCCACTTCAGCCTTCCGCAGCCTGCTGGCCTGGGTCGGGGCCGTGTCACTCCTGGTGGGCGGCATCGGGATCATGAACATCATGCTGGTGTCCGTCACCGAGCGCACCCGAGAGATCGGCATCCGGCAGGCCCTCGGCGCCCGGCCCGGGGACATCAGACGGCAGTTTCTGATCGAGGCCCTGACCCTGAGCCTCGGTGGCGGGGCCATCGGCCTGGCGACCGCCTTCGGGGTCGCCACCTTCGCCGGCTCGCTCGGCGGAATGCGAGTATTGGTGGTGCCCAGCTCCGCCGTTCTTGCCTTCGCGGCCGCGTCGGGGGTAGGCGTCTTCTTCGGGTACTACCCGGCCAATCGCGCCGCTCAGATGGAGCCAATTGATGCCCTTCGGTACGAATAGACTCCCAAGTGTAAGGAGATATGATATGCGACGCTTCACCGCCCTGCTGTTGCCCGCCATGTTGTCCCTGGCCATCGCTCTGACCAGTTGCGGGGGAGGATCGAGCTCGGCCTCCGATGCGGCTGCCGCCCCCGCAAGTGGCACCACCGCGGCGGCCGCGGACCAGGTTCGTGCCTTCGCCGTGGACGAATCCACCCGACTCCTGATCGGCACCTTCAGCCTGGAGGATACCGACCTTGCCGTCACCCAAGACCAGGCCAGCCAGTTGCTTCCTCTCTGGCAGATGCTGCAAGCTCTGGACGCCAGCACCACTTCCTCCCAGGTAGAAAAGGATGCAGCTGTGTCGGGGATCCGGAAGGCCATGTCGTCGGAGCAGCTTGAGGCCATCGAGGAGATGCCACTCACCGGACAGGAGATGACCACCCTCATGCAGTCCCTGGGGGTGCTGCCCGAGGGCGCTGGTGCAGCCGCCGAAGACGGTCAGTCCCGGCAGCCGCCGGCAGGGTTCGAACCCGGTGACCGAGCCGGAGGTGGCGGCCCGCAATCCGGCGAAGCCTTCTCGCAAGCAGACGTGCAGGCCGTGCGGGCCACTAGGGAAGCCGAGGGCGGAGGGTTCGGCCAGCGCAACGCCGCCCTCTACCCGTCGCTGATCGAGCTGCTCCAGGGCCGAGCCACCGGCACGCGATGAGGCCCACGGACCATTCACGAGAGTCACAAGGGAAGAACGATGGCAGAGACATTGGCCAAACCCAGAATCCTACTGGTGGACGACGATCCCAGCATCGTCCGGATAGTGCAGGCATACCTGGAGAAAGACGGCTATAGAGTGCTGACTTCCGACGACGGGCTTCAGGCCCTGGACCTGGCCCGGCAGAGACAGCCCGATCTCCTGGTACTGGACCTCATGCTCCCCCAGATGGACGGCCTGGATGTCTGTCGGGTGCTGCGCGGCGAGGGGAACAAGGTGCCCATCATCATGCTCACCGCCAAGACCACCGAGCAGGACCGGCTGACCGGACTTGACCTGGGCGCCGACGACTACGTCACCAAGCCCTTCAGCCCGCGGGAGCTGCTGGCCCGAGTCAGGGCCGTCCTTCGCCGGGCCAACGAGGCCGCCGACGCGGCCGACGAGCTGCGTTCCGGGGACCTGGTAGTGGACACCGTCGGCCACCAGGCACGTCTGCGAGGTCAACCCCTCGCCCTAACGCCGGTCGAGTTCAAGCTGCTCACGGTGCTCATGGAGCGCCCCGGCAAGGCCTTCACCCGCCTGGAACTCCTGGACCTGGTGTTCGGCTACGAGTACGAGGGCCTGGAACGCACCATTGACGTACACGTCATGAACCTGAGGCGCAAGATCGAGCCCTGTCCCGAGAAGCCGATCTACGTAGAGACCGTCTACGGGGTCGGGTACCGTTTCCCCTTGGACAACCATGCTTCGTAGCCTTCGCTACCGCCTGCTGTTCGCCATGATCGCGGTGGCGGTCACCGCCGTGGCCGCCCTTGCCATCATCGCCAGCCTCGCCGCCGCCTCCCGGTTCCGGCACTACGTGGCCGAGGGAGGTATCGAGCGGGATCGCCGCTTCGCCACCGCCCTGGAGCAGAGATACCGGGAGAACGAGGCCTGGGGCGACCTGCAGACCTTCGTGGATCAAGTCGCCCGCTTGAGCGGCGAGCGGATCGTAGTCGCCGATCTGGACGGGCAAGTCCTGGCGGATTCCAGTCACAGCCTAGTAAGCCAACCGGTGCCGGAGGCCGCCTCCAGACCCCAGCCGCCACTGCCGATTACCGTTAATGGACTACCGGTCGGGTTCCTGTACGTCGGCCTGCCCGACCGCCTCCCTCGTGATCCCGTAAACCCATCGTTCATAGATTCGGTGAACCAATCCCTGGTCCTGGCCACGGGGGTGGCCAGCCTGGCGGCGGTATTCCTAACCGTGGTCATCTCCCGCCGCATCGTTCGCCCGGTCGAGGCATTGACGGACGCCGTCCGTAGAATGGGAACCGGTGACCTAAGCCAGCGCGTGCGGGTCCAATCGGACGACGAGATCGGGGAACTCGGACGGGCCTTCAACGGCATGGCCGAGAGCCTCAGCCACCACGAGCAACTGCGCCAAAACCTCGTCAGCGACGTAGCTCACGAGCTGCGCACCCCTCTCTCAGGCCTCTTCGGGTACATCGAAGCCATCGAGGACGGGGTTCTGCAACCCTCCGCGGACGTCGTCGGGGCCATGCATTCGGAGGCCGCTCAATTGGGCCGGCTGGTGGATGACCTTCAAGACCTCTCCTTGGTCGAGTCCGGGCACCTCACACTGGACCGGCAGCCGGTAGCGCTGGAAGGCGTGGTGGCGGCCGCGATCGGCTCATCCAACCAAGCCGCCGCTGCCAAGGGCATCATGCTGGATTGCGACATCCCTCAGAGCCTGCCGAAGGTCCTGGTTGATCGAGACAGGATCGCCCAGGTGCTGCGCAATCTGTTGAGCAACGCCATCAAGTACACCGACTCAGGCGGCAGGGTAACGGTTTCCGTGGCCGCCGAGGATGGTTTCCTCGCCGTCGAGGTGAGTGATACCGGCATCGGCATCGCCCCTGACCACCTGACCCATGTCTTCGACCGCTTCTACCGAGCCGACCCCTCGAGGTCGCGGGACACCGGAGGGTCCGGCCTCGGCCTGGCCATCGCCAAGCAACTGGTAGAGGCGCACGGAGGCACCATCGCCGCCGAGAGCACCCCCGGCGAAGGATCCACCTTCCGGTGTACCCTCCCCCTGGCCCCTCCGGATGGCGAGTAGCGACGGCTGCCGACCCTTGAGGTCTTGATGGAGATTGCCGAAATAACCAGTTCATCGCACGCGAAGAGCCCTTCGACCGAGGTCGGGGCTGATGGGCGCCTTCGCGCCGGGCGTCGGCCACTAGGCACGCCAGTGTCCGCCACTAGGCACGGCAGTGTCCGCTACGCCGACGCACACTCACTCCGGTATCCGTGTCCGCGCAGGCGGACACCCGGCCGCAGGCCCACTAGCCCCGACCTCGGTCGAGGGAGCCACACGCGCACGTTGTCCGGACTATTTCGGCAACCTTCATGGCTATCTGAAGGGTCGGATGGTGCTGCCGCTTGCGCCCAGCAGGCCCTGACACTACAATGGCGCCGATCCTATTCTTGACGATTATGTTCAGGAGGTGGCTTTGCGGGCTCGAAACGTGCTGCTCTGCCTTGCTCTAGCCGCCATCAGTCTCTCCGTGGTTGGATGCGGCCAGGTCAAGGTATCGGAAGCGGCTTCTTACTCGACCCCCGGCCCAGAAGCCGCCGGGGCCAGACCCCAACACGATCTTGCCGTGCTCGCCGCCGAGATTGACCCTCCCCTGGATGGTGCCATAAGCTTCCCCAGCGGCACCGCCAACTTCCAGTTGCTCGTGGCCGTGGAGAATCGCGGCTCCCAGCCCGAGAGAGACGTGATCGTGGAGGCCTGGCTCAGGGGCCCTCAGGCTGGCGAGAGTGCCGTGCTCCTCAGCGGGCGCACCATCACTCCCTACCTGGCTCCCGGTCAAGTGGAAGTGGCTACCCTTACCGCCTCCGGCGTCATTCCCCTCTACGATACCTACGGCCTGGTGGTCTCAGTGCGGCCGGCCCCGGGAGAAACCTACGTGGGGAACAACACCAGCGAGTATCAGATATCGGTCACCCTCCCGCGATCCTAGTCCGTCAGCGCCATCGCCCCTATCGTTAGGCCCGTTGTGGGCACAAGGTTCCGCGTCCGCCATGGCTTCGCCTCGACTCCACATCGCCATTCGGTCCCTCAGCCTGCTGGCCACCGGGGTGTTGGCCGGCCTAGCACTGTCCCTGGCCGTGGTGCAGCCACGGTCTGAAGCCGCCTCCAGAGCCGGCAGCCCCCGCGGTGCCTCGGAAAGCGCCCTTGAGCGCCTGGAACAAGAGCAGATGGTGCTGAGCGCCGGGGTGGCCAGACGGCGCGCCACCCTGTCCCAGGCCACCAGCTCCCCCAACCTCATGCTGGCGCAGTTGGAGCGCGAGCTCCTGGAGCAGCGAACCTTGGCCGGCCTGACCCCGCTGACGGGCCCCGGGCTGTCCATCACCCTCGACGACGGCGATCGTCCGGTCCAGCAGGGGGAGGAGCCGGAACGCCTCCTGGTTCATGATTACGATCTGCGCGACCTCATCAATGCTCTCTGGGCGGCAGGAGCCGAGGCCATCTCCGTGAATGGGGAACGGGTCTCCTTCAGCACCTATGTCTACTGCGTCGGCAGCACCATCGTCGTCGGTGACCGCCGCCTTGGCCCCCCTCTCACCATCCTGGCCATCGGCGATCCGACGCGCTTGGCCTGGCTACTCGAGTCTGACCCTGAGTTAGCCCCCCTCCGCGAGCGAGCCGCCGACCGAGCCCTGCGGCTAACCCATCAGGCCCGAGAGGACCTCCTCTGCCCGGCCTACTCCGGCCCCATGGCCCTGCACTACACCCGGGTGGGTGACTGAGTGCGCCTTCATCCATCCGACTGGCCCTACCTCATCTGGCTCACGGCCACCATCATCGGCAGCGCCATCATGATCAGCCTACTGGGGATGCGCCTGCAAGCGCCGCCGGCGGCGGCTTTGGCCGACGATCCGGCCGAGGTCGCCACTCTTCTGGCCTCGAACGACACCATGCGCGCCGAGATAGAGCGTCTCGACCGCCAGTTGGCCTCATCCCCATCCCCCGACGGCGGCGGAAAGCTCGCCGAATCGACAGAAGCCCTCAACCAGCTGAGAGCCGTAAATGGTGCCGCCGCGGTGACCGGGCCCGGCGTCTCGGTTGAGGTGTCCGGCCCGGCTTCGGCGGCCAATCTCCGGGATCTGGTCAACGAACTCAAGAGCGCCGGAGCGGAAGCCCTGGCGATCAACGAGCTGCGGCTCACTTTGTGGTCAGCCATCTACGAGGGACAGTCCGGACCGGTCCTCGACGGACACAGGTTGGAAGATCCGGTAGTTATCGAGGCCATCGGAGACCCCGCCACCCTCCGGGAGGCGCTGCTCCGGCCTGGGGGCCTGGTGCCCATGATCGAGGCGAATGGCGTGGCCCTGGCCATCTCCGAGCGCCCCGCTCCCAACGAGCTGCGCCTGCCGTTGGCGCTCCAGCCCAGAAGCCTCCAGAGAGCGCGGTTGCCATGACCCAGGGAGCGACTCCCATCGCCGAACAGGAGAGACTACCGTGAAGGAAATGCTTTTCGAGCAAGTGAAGTCCATCGGTCTGGCCCAGTACTCCTACGTGGTGGGGAAGGCCGACGAAGCCTTAGTAGTTGATCCCAGACGAGACGTGGAGGTCTATCTCGATCTGGCCGCCCGCCAAGGCTACCGAATACGCTACGTCCTTGAGACCCATCGTAACGAGGACTACCTGACCGGCTCCCTGGAACTGGCAGCCCGAACCGGAGCCGAGATCTGGCATGCCGACGCTCAGCTGAACTACCAGTACGGACAGGGGGTCGAGGACGGCCAAACCTGGCGGATCGGTGGTCTGACCATGGAAGCCATGCACGCCCCGGGACATACCGAGGGGAGCATGGCCTACGTCCTACAAGACACCGACGGCCGGCCCTGGATGGTCTTCACCGGTGATGCCCTCTTTGCCGGCGATGTCGGCCGCACCGATCTCCTGGGGGAGCAACGGTTGGCGGAGATGACCGGACGGCTCTACCACACCCTTTTCGACAAGATCCTACCTCTCGGCGACGAGGTGATGGTGTGTCCGGCGCATGGGGTCGGCTCCGCCTGCGGCACCGCCCAAATGGCGGACCGGCCCCTCACTACCATCGGCATCGAACGCCGGAGCAATTCCATGCTCGCCACTTCAGACAAGACTGAGTTCGTCGCCAACGCGGCTCGCGTGCTCGAGCGACCGCCTTACTTCCGAACCATGGAGCGACTGAACCTCTCCGGCCCGCCGATCAGCGGAGCGGTTCCCATACCCACCCCCCTTACGGTCGCCGAGTTCGATCAGGCGAGGGCGGAATGCCGGGTGATAGACACCCGGATGGAACTGGGCTTCAACGCCGCCCATGTACCCGGGTCTCTCTTCCTCTGGGTGGACGGGCTGTCCCACTTCGCCGGCTGGTTCTTGGACTACAACCGACCGCTCCTGCTGGTGGGTGAAGAAGCCTCTCTCCATGAGGTGTCCACCTACCTCTACCGCATCGGCTTCGACCAGGTGCGCGGCTACCTCTCCGGCGGAATGCGGGCCTGGCACACCTCCGGGAGAGAGAGCGACGGCATAGGCATGGTGTCCGTCAAGGGCCTCTGCCGGCTGCTCGACGAAGAGGCGGGCATCTGGCTGCTGGACGTGAGAGCCGAGGAGGAGATCGCCGCCGGCGGCGCCATCCCCGGGGCTCACAATATCCACCTCACTCAGCTGCCCCTACATCTGGGCGAAATCCCCACCGATCGCCCGATCTATCTCTTCTGCGGCAGCGGAATGCGCTCCACCATCGCCGCCAGTATCCTGCGCAACCACGGCCTCCGGGATCTGATCGTGGTACGGGGTGGAACCTCCGGATGGAGCTCCACCAAGTGCCCGCTGCAATAGAGGCCCGCGGCCGGCCTGGTTAGCCGGGCTCGCCCGCGGCTGAGAGAGACCGCGCGATCTCCGCCAGGGTATCATCGGTGCCCACGTTCCCCGGGAAGACCACGTAGGCCAGCCCGGGGAATCGGCTCTCCGCTCCCAATTCCCAGACCGGCACCCCCGGGGCGATCTGGCCCATCACCCGGGCTCGACGCACGCCCAGAGCCCGGGTGGCCAGATCGCTCGAGGTGATCCCTCCCTTTGCTATCAGGAACCGAGGCGGGCTTGGCAGAGAAGCCACTATCTCCACCAAGGCCGCCGAAACCGACTGCCCGATCCCGAGGCTGCCGGCTGGAGCCCCTCCGGAGACGAGACCGCGACTGGTACACACCACCACGTTTTCGCCTCTGGCCAGACGAGTGTTCATGGCTTCCCGCACCCGGGCGATCTCGCCGTCGCGCTCCCGCGGGTCCAGGAGCGGCTCTATCGCCACCTCCAACGCGTGCCAGTCCGGGAGGGCCATCAGCGCCTCCAGCTGCCGCGTCGTCCGCGGCACGTAAGACCCCACCACCGCCAGCCCGCCGCCTCCCTGGTCCTGGCGGACGAGCAACCGCTCCGGCTTCAGCAGCCCGCTGTCCGAGATCCCGGCCCGCACCTTGGCGAAGGAGGCGGCCGTGCGGCAGAGGTAACGCTTCCCCATCTCCTCGGCGCCCATCAGGCCCATAACCACCACTTCCAGATCACGGTCGCTGACGGCGTTCACCACCACCGGACGCCCGTCTCTCAGGGGCTCAAGTAGGCGCTGTACGGCCACCGGACCACCGATACGGATAGTCTCCAGCCCGATACCGGCCACCTCGTCGCTCTTCCAGCGCCCCTTGGTCTTCTCCTCGATCCACTCCCTCAGGTTGGATCGGGTGTACCCGAAGGTGTGGTCGCGCGCGAACTCGGTCCGTGCCGCCGGGGTCAGCCTCTCCCCCTCCTGCACATAGTGAACGTCTCCGATGGTGAAGCGGCCCCCCTCTCGAAAGTAGGGCGCCACCAATAGGCCATCCGGTCGGATTCCCAGTCCGGCGGCAAGGGCATCCGTCTCGGCTGGGTAATGGCCTCGAAGGGTGGAGTCACTACGACTGATCACCTCCACTCGCCTCCCAACGGCGGCAGCCGCGGCGGCGAGGTTCTGCCCCAGTTCTAAGGCCAACTGCGCCGCTAGCGGTCCGTCCAGGGCCCGGGAGTTCGTCAGGATGTAGAAGGCAGGCTCGCCCCGATTCAATTCCCCTCTGAGCGTGGCTTCCGCCCAGTCGGTCAGAACCGGAACATCGTGGACCGTCTGGGTACCGGTGGGGTCATCGTCCACCACCACCACGGCGGTCCCACTGTCCTCGAGCCGCCTCCTGATCTCCTCGCGCAGCCCGGTATCCGGCCACTCCGGCGATAGCCCGGAGAACGCCTCCGCGGTCACGACATGCTGAGGCTCGAAGGAGTTGACCGTCACTCCGAGATCCTCGACAGCATCTGCTTGACATGCTCGATCCCCATCCTGGGACTGGTAAGCACCTCCAGACCGGTTTTCTCGCTCAACCAGGGCGCCAGTCGGGTCATGGAGGCCTGAGCCAGGGCCAGGATCTGCACTCGAGGAGCCAGTTCCAAGGCCCCATCCAAAACCATCTGATCGTGCCGCTCCCGTTCTCCGCCCATCAGGGCCTCGAAGGCACCCTCGCAGAGCCTGGGGGTGACCAGCACTTCCTTGCCCATCTCCCCCGCCTTCTCCTGGATCAGGTCCGACGTGGGTCCCAACGTGGTGGGCACGGTGGCCAGCACCCCGATCCGGCTCGCCTTCTCGGCGGCGGCGCGGGCCATGGCATCGTCTATCTTGATGATGGGCACGTCCACGAAATGCCGGGCCACGTCAATGGCCGGCCCCAGGGAGGAGCAGGAGGACAGGATCAGATCCACGTCCGCCTCGGCGGCCGCCTGGGCCAGGTAGGTCATGCGGCGGATGCTGGCGGAGGTGACCTGCCCGGCGCGCCGCACGGCCGCCAGCACCTCGCTGTCCACGAAGTGAATGACCTCCACCTCGGGGATGATCTCCCGGAAGAGATCGTTGATCATGGTCTCCACTTGGATAAACACGAAACTGGTGTGTAGAACGGCCAACCTCTTGGGCACTATCGTCACTCCTCGGGATGTCCTTTCGCCGGGCGGCCTCCGGCGCCGGATACCAGCCTGGCGCGAGCCTACGGCTAGGGTGTATCGCCCCCGCTCCACTGTCAAGTGGCCGCCGGTGTGTCCAGTCCAGCACGTTGACGGTCGCGCCGAGAGGATGGGATAATTGCTCGGTCAATAAGCCACGGGAGGTTCAGGACATGCCCGACCGGGTGGGGTTCATAGGACTGGGGATCATGGGGAAGCCGATGGCCCAGCACATTCTCGAGGCCGGCTACTCTCTCACGGTACACAATCGCAGCCGAGGAGCGGTGGACGAGCTGGTGGCCTTGGGTGCTGACGCCGCTCCTTCCCCGGCTGAAGTGGCCGCGAATAGCGATATCGTCTTCACCTGCCTCCCCGACAGCCCGGATGTGGAGGCGGTGGCGACCGGGCCTCAGGGCATTGCCGAGGGCATCCGGCCCGGAAGCATCTACGTGGATTGCAGCACCATCTCCCCCGTGACCACCAAGGCGGTGGCGGCTACCATCGGAGCCACCGGGGCCGAGATGCTGGACGCACCCGTCAGTGGCGGGCAGATCGGGGCGGAGAACGCCACCCTGGCCATCATGGTCGGCGGTAGCGCCGAGGCTTTCGAGCGAGTCAAGCCCATCTTCGACGTCATGGGGAAGAACGTCGTCCACGTGGGGCCCACCGGTGCCGGGCAAGTGGCGAAAGCCGCCAATCAGATCGTGGTGGCCATGACCCATGCCGCCGTCGCCGAGGCCCTGGTGCTGGCGGCCAAGAACGGGGTAGACCCGGCCAAGGTGGTGCAGGCCATCTCCGGCGGGGCGGCCCGCTGCTGGGCCCTGGAGAACCGGGCCCCGCGGGTGCTGGAGCGGGATTTCGAGCCCGGCTTCTACGCCGCCTATCACCTCAAGGACCTAGGCATCGCCCTGGATGCCGCCCGCGATTCCGGGGCCGTCCTCCCGGCCACCGCCGTCGTCAGGCAGCTATATCAGTCGCTGGTCTCCAACGGGAAGGGAAGGCTGGACCACTCGGCCATCATCCAGGTGATAGAGAGCCTCTCCGACGTCGAGGTCCGCGGCGGAGTCGAGGGCTGACCGGCAAGGTTCACCAATCAGCCGGCTCCGCTGCGGCGGCTCGCTCGCGCCAGCCGTACTCGATGGTCAGGCGAGCGTTGGCGCCCACCTGGTCGCCGTACTTCTCGAACAGCCCCACCACGATGGCATCCTGCTCCTTGATATTGGCGAACGCTTCCGCGAATGCGGCCCGAAGTGACTCTGCCGTGCCCGAGAGCCTGCCGGCACCCAGTATCTTGAACGCCAGGACCGGCTTGGGGGTGGCACGGATGACGGGGAACATCCTTTCCCAGTCACGGCGGAGGAATCGCTCCTCCTCAGCCGGCGTCCGGCTGAGGTTGTACAGGCAAGCCATGTAGAAGTCCAGGTCCCACCCTCGGTCCTCCGCGTACTCGATCACCTCGGGGATGTGGCTGCCCAGTCCCACCAGGCAGCCCCGGTCGCGAATGCTCTGAAGGTCGGGGAGGACCTCATCAATCCGTCCCTCGTTC
>JBBQIE010000028.1:0-11483 GCA_038324625.1 Anaerolineae bacterium
AGGCTACTTCGTCTACGACTCCAAAAAGGCGGGGGCCCACACCATCTCCCACCTCCGCTTCGGCCCCCGGCCCATCACCAGCACTCATCTCATTCGCCGGGCCAGTTTCGTCGGCGTCCACCAGTTCGGCTTTCTGGAGCGCTTCCACGTGCTGGAGGCAGCCGCGCCCGGAGCCACGCTGCTTCTCAACGCCCCCTACGGCCGGGACGAGGTATGGGGCCACATTCCCCGGGGGGTGCAGCAGCAGATCATTGACAAGGGCCTCAAGGTCTACGGCATCAATGCCTATGCCGTGGCCAGTGACACCGGCATGGGCAATCGCATCAACACCATCATGCAGACCTGCTTCTTCGCCATCAGCGGGGTGTTGCCGCCGGAGCGGGCCATCGAGGAGATCAAGGCCAGCATTCGCGACACCTACGGCAAGCGGGGGGAGGCGGTGGTGCAGCAGAACTTCGCCGCCGTGGACGCCGCCCTCGGGCAGATGTACCGGCTGGAGGTGCCCTCCCAAGCCGACGGGAGCCTCGAGGTGCCGCCCACTGTTCCCGCCCAGGCTCCCCCGTTCGTCCGCACGGTGACCGCACTCATCATGGCCGGGGAGGGAGACAGCCTGCCCGTCAGCCGGATGCCGGTGGACGGCACCTGGCCCTCGGGCACCACCAAGTGGGAGAAGCGGAACCTGGCCCTGGAGGTGCCGGTGTGGCAGCCGGACATATGCATCCAATGCGGCCGTTGCGTGATGTACTGCCCCCACGCGGTGATCCGCTCCAAAGTGTACGACGAGAGCCTGACGGCGGAGGCCCCGCCCACCTTCAAGTCCATGGAATCTCGCTGGCGGGAGCCGGAGCTGAAGGGGAAGCGCTTCACCGTGCAGGTGTCGGTGGAGGACTGCACCGGCTGCGGGGTGTGCGTGGAGGTGTGCCCGGCCAAAGACAAGTCCGCCGTGGGTCGC
This sequence comes from Anaerolineae bacterium, assembly GCA_038324625.1. Taxonomy (GTDB): domain Bacteria; phylum Chloroflexota; class Anaerolineae; order DRVO01; family DRVO01; genus JBBQIE01. The sequence goes on from JBBQIE010000028.1 coordinate 953, forward strand.
AAGGCCATCAACATGGAGCCGCAACCGCCCCTCCGAGAGCAGGAGCGGGAGAACTGGGGCTTCTTCCTCTCCTTGCCCAACCTGTCCCGAGAGTCCGGCATTGACTTCACTACCACCAAGAACGTGCAGTTGTTGCCGCCCCTGTTCGAGTTCCACTCCGCCTGCGCCGGCTGCGGGGAGACTCCCTACCTGCGGCTGCTGAGCCAGCTCTTCGGGGAGCGGGCCCTCATCGCCAACGCCACCGGCTGCAGCAGCATCTACGGGGGCAACCTGCCCACCACCGGCTGGACCGTCAACGAGGATGGTCGGGGACCGGCCTGGAGCAACTCCCTCTTCGAGGACAACGCCGAGTTCGGCTACGGCTTCCGCCTCACCCTGAATAAGCAGGGCCAATATGCCCGCGAGTTGGTGCAGCGGCTGCGCGACCGGATCGGGGCGGACCTGGCCGACGGCCTCCTCGCCCCCGCCGGCAACGGAGAGGCCGACACCGAGGCCCAGTATCGCCGGGTGACCGCTCTCCGCCAGGCTCTCCGGGGTCAGGACGACCCCGATGCCCTGAATCTTCTCAGTGTGGCCGACTCCCTCCTGCCCCGCAGCGTCTGGGCCGTGGGCGGGGACGGCTGGGCCTACGACATCGGCTACGGCGGCCTGGACCACGTCATCGCCAGTGGGGACAACATCAACTTGCTGGTATTGGACACGGAGGTCTACTCCAACACCGGCGGCCAGGCCTCCAAGGCCACCGGGATGGGAGCGGTGGCCAAGTTCGCCGCCGGCGGCAAACCCACCCCCAAGAAGGACCTGGGGATGATGGCCATGACCTATGGCTACGTCTACGTGGCCCAGATCGCCATGGGAGCCAACGACCGGCAGACCATCCGCGCCTTCCTGGAGGCGGAGAGCTACGATGGCCCCTCCCTGATCATCGCCTACAGCACCTGCATCGCCCACGGGATCAACATGACCAAGGGGATGGACCAGGAGAAGCTGGCGGTGGCCTCCGGGCACTGGCCCCTGTACCGCTTCGATCCTCGGCTCAAGGCCGAGGGCAAGAACCCCTTGCAGTTGGACTCCCGGGCTCCCAGCGTCCCCCTGAGCGACTACATCTACAACGAGAGCCGCTATCGGATGCTCACCCGTAGCGACCCGGAGGCGGCCAAGCGACTGCTGGCCGGGGCCCAGGAGGCGGTGCAGGAGCGATGGCGGAAGTACGAGCACCTGGCGGCCATGAGCTTCGCCCCGGCGGCCCCGGACGAATCGGCGGAGTAGGGTAAGGGCAGGCTGGATGCGGAGGTCCGCCCCTACCGATCAGGCGTCCTCGCATAGAGTAGGGGCAGGCCACCGCGCCTGCCCTCTGGGATCGGAGCATCATTAGCCAAGGAGTTAGATGATCATGGACCTTTCCACCACTTATCTGGGCCTGAAGCTGGCCAGCCCCCTGGTGCCCTCGGCCTCGCCCCTCTCCCGCAGCCTGGAGGCAGCGCGAATGCTGGAGGACACCGGGGCGGGGGCGATAGTCATGTACTCCCTCTTCGAGGAGCAGGTCGCCCTGGAAGAGCGGCAACTGGACCACTACCTCAATTACTTCACCGAGGCCTTCGCCGAGGCCCTCTCCTGGCACCCGGAGCAGAAGGACTACAAGGTCGGCCCCGAGAAGTACCTGAAGGCAGTGCGCGATCTCAAGGAGGCAGTGGACATCCCGGTGATCGGCAGCCTCAATGGGCACTCGGCCGGGGGCTGGGTCTCCTACGCTAAGGAGATCGAGCAGGCGGGCGCCGACGCCCTGGAGTTGAACGTCTACTTCCTGGCCACCGACCCGGAGGTGGCCGGCCCGGACATCGAGCGGGGCACGGTGGAGATACTGGCGGCGGTGAAGGAGAACCTCTCCATCCCGGTGGCCGTCAAATTGAGCCCTTACTACAGCTCGGTGCCCAACCTGGCCCGGCGACTGGTGGAGGCAGGAGCGGACGGCCTGGTGCTGTTCAACCGCTTCTACCAGCCCGACCTGGACCTGGAGCGGTTGGCGGTAGTGCCCCGGCTGACCCTGAGTACCTCCGAGGAACTGCGGCTGCCCCTGCGCTGGACGGCCATCCTGCACGGGCAAGTGCCGGTGGATATCGCCATCACCAGCGGCATCCACACCTCCGAGGACGCCCTGAAAGCCATGATGGCCGGGGCTAAGGTGGCCATGATAGCCTCGGAGCTGCTCGCCCACGGCATCGGCCGGCTGAGCGAGATCCGAGAAGGGATGGCCCACTGGATGGAGACTCGCGGCTACCAGTCGGTGGCTCAGATGCAGGGCAGCATGAGTCAGGCCAATGTCGAAGACCCCGGCGCCTTCGAACGGGCCAACTACATGAGCGTGCTCCAATCCTGGCGACCGGACCCGGCGGGCGGGCTCTTCCGGTTGATGGTGCCTTGAGGTCCGAGAATGCCTGACAACACCAACGTAGACCTCGACGAGTCCCGCCGCGCCCCGGGCAGCGAGTGGATCAAGGACCACCCCAAGCCCCTGGAGAGCCTGTACCAACTGACGCGAGGGGCGGTGGTCCGGATCTATCCCTACGCTCGCCGGATCAGCCCCTCCCTCACCGATGGGCTAATGAGGTGGGGAGAGAAGCTCCTCAAGGGCTACCTGTTCAACTGCTTCATGTGCGGGCAATGCATCCTCCACAGCACCGGCATGACTTGCCCCATGAACTGTCCCAAGAAGCTCAGAAACGGCCCCTGCGGCGGGGTGCGCCACAACGGCCATTGTGAGGTCATACCCGAGATGACCTGCGTCTGGGTGCAGGCCTGGGAGCGCAGCCGGCAGATGGGGGCCTACGGCCGGGAGATGCGGCTCCGGCAACCCCCGGTGGATAATCGCCTCAAGGGCTGCTCTTCATGGGCGAACATGATGAAGGGCCTGGACACTCGAACTCCGGCAGGGTGGCCTGATAGTGCCGACCAGCCCAAGGATGACGGCCATGACAGCAGCTGACGTCGCCCACGGATCAGCGTTGCGCTCCGGTAGCCGTCTGGAGCGAGCCTTGCGCTCCGGCCGTTTCGCCGTCACCGCCGAGATGGAGGCGCCCGACAGCGCCGATCCCCAGGTGGTGTATGACCACGCTCTGCCGCTGGCGACGGTGTGCGACGCCATCAATTGCACCGACAACGCCGGGGCCAATAGCCACCTGAGCAGCACGGCCACCGGCGCCCTGCTGGCCCGGGCCGGGTACGAGCCGGTCCTGCAGATGAACTGCCGGGATCGGAACCGCATCGCCATCCAGGGGGACCTACTGGGAGCGGCCGCCTTGGGCATCAAGAACGTCCTATGCATGAGCGGGGACGACGTCTTCGCCGGAGACCAGCCGGAGAGCAAGCGGGTTTTCGACCTGGGCTCCGTCCAGTTGCTGCAGACGGCCCGGGCCATGCGGGATCGCGGCTTGTTCCTCAGCGGAAGGAAGATCACCGACCGGCCCCGCTTCTTCATCGGCGCCGTGGCCAACCCCTTCGCCCCTCCCTACGACTGGCGACCCCTGAGGCTGGCCAAGAAGGTGGAGTCCGGGGCCGATTTCGTCCAGACCCAGTACTGCTTCGATGTGCCCCGCCTGGCCCAGTACATGGCCCGAGTGCGGGACCTGGGGCTGCACGAGAGGGCCTTCATCCTCGTGGGGGTGGGCCCCTTACGCTCGGAGCGGATCGCCGAGTACATGCGCACCCAGGTGCCCGGGGTCTGGATCCCCGACCAGGTGGTGAAGCGCATGGCCGATGCCCCCCGGGCCAAGAAGCGCGCCGAGGGCATCCGCATCTGCGTCGAGATCGTGCAGCAACTGCGGGAGATCGAGGGAGTCCACGGGGTTCACATCATGGCCTACCGGCAGGAAGAGGCGGTGCCGGAGATCGTCGAGCGGGCCGGGATCCTGACCGGTCCAGCCACGGGGCTCCTCCCCTAGAGACGCTCCGGGAGGGATGACGTACACGGGCGGAAGACGGGACTCGTCTTCCGCCCCGATCCCATGACTAGCCGGCCACCGCCCCCTCGCAGGCCGCCACGATGTCCCCCACCCCCATGCCCCAGCGGTCCAGCAGTTCCTCGTAGGGGCCGGTCTCGGTGAAGGTGTCGTGGATGCCCACCATGCGCATGGGCGTGGGCCTCCGGACGCTGAGGAACTCGGCCACCGCCCCGCCCAGGCCGCCGATGACGGTGTGCTCCTCGACGGTAACCACCGGACCCTGGCTCGCCAGCTGGAGGAGCAGCTCCTCGTCCAGGGGCTTGAGGGTAGGCAGGTTCACCACCGTGGCCGAGATACCTTGGGAGGTCAACCGCTCCGCCGCTGCCAGGCAGCGACTGAGGAGCACCCCGCAGTTGATGATGGACACATCCTTACCCTCTCGGATCACCCGCCCCTTGCCGATCTGGAAGCGGTAGTCCGAGGGCATGAGGTCGGGGAGGTCGGCGCGGCTGAGGCGCAGGTACACCGGCCCCTCGTGCTCGGCCAGCACCGGCACGCAGGCGGCCCCCTCCACCCCGTCGGCGGGGACCACCACGGTCAGGTTGGGCAGGGCCCGCATCACCGCCAGGTCGCAGAGGGAGTGGTGAGTGGGGCCATCCCTGCTGTCGGACAGGCCGCCGTAGGCCCCCACCAGCTTGACGTTGGTGTCGGCATAGGCCACGCCGGTCCGCACCGACTCGGCCGCCCTCAGGGCCAGCAGGAAGGCGAAGGTGTGGGCGAAGGGGATCAGGCCCCCCAGGGCCAGGCCCACGGCCACGTCTACCATCCCCGCCTCGGTGATACCCACATTGTAGAACCGGTCCGGGAAGCGGTCCCCGAAGTAGCGGCTGCGGGTGGAGGAGGAGACGTCCGCGTCCAGGACCACGACCCTCTCGTTCTCGGCCCCGTAGGCAGCCAGGGCCTTGCCGTAGGTGTCGCGCATTTCAACCATTACCGAGTTCCTCCAGGGCACAGATGAGTTCCTCGGCGTTGGGGATCCGGCCATGCCAGGCCGACTGGCCCTCCATGAAGCTGCATCCCTTGCCCTTGGTGGTGTGGGCGATCACCATGGTGGGACGGTCGTGGATGTGAGCGGCCTGATCCAGGGCCTCCAGGATCTGGCGCAGGTTGTGGCCGTCAATCTCCACCACCGCCCAGCCGAAGGCCCGCCACTTGTCGGCCAGGGGCTCCAGGGCCAGGATCTCGTGTACCGGCCCATCCAACTGGACGTCGTTCTGGTCCAGGATGCAAGTGAGGTTGCTAAGCCGGTACTTGGCGGCGATGAGGGCCCCCTCCCAGACCACCCCCGCCTGCACCTCTCCGTCCCCCAGGAGGACATAGGTACGCCATCTCTCGCCCTTGCGCCGGGCGGCCAGGGCCAGGCCGGCGCCGATGGCCACCCCGTGCCCCAGGGCCCCCGAGGTCATCTCCACTCCCGGCGTCTTGAGGCGGTCGGGGTGGCCCTGCAAGCGGGAGTCCAGTTGGCGTAAGGTACACAGCTCTTCCACCGGGAAGAAGCCCCTCCGGGCCAGGGCGGCGTACAGGGCGGGGGCGGCGTGGCCCTTGGAGAGGATGAACCGGTCCCGCTCCGGCCACTCGGGGTCGGCCGGGTCCAGCCGCAAGCGCTGGAAGTAGAGGGCGGTGATGATCTCGGCGGCGGAGAGGGAGCCGCCCGGATGCCCCGATCCGGCATCGTGTACCATCCGCACCACGTCGCAGCGCAGTTGGCGGGCGCGCTCCTCCAGTTCGGCGATCAGGCTCTCCCGGTACACGTTTCCCCCTCGAAGCTCAGCGTAGGCGGTAGGCCGGGAGTCACTCGGCCTCCAGGATCACCACTGCGTCGCCGGCTGAGACCTCGCCCCCCTCCAGGACCTCCACGAAGATGCCCTCCCGGGGCATGACGCAGTCCCCGGCCTGCTGGTAGATGGCGCAACGGTCGTGGCATTCCTTGCCGATCTGGGTGACGGCCACCAGAGTGTCCCCCAGCCGCATCCGGGTGCCCACCGGGAGGGTGTAGAGCTCCAGACCCTCGGTGGTGATGTTCTCGGCGAAGTCCCCGGGGCCCACCGAGAGCCCCTTGTCCTGCATCTTCCGGATGCTCTCCAGGGCCAGGAGGCTGACCTGCCGGTGCCAGGGGCCGGCGTGAGCGTCCCCCTCCAGCCCCCAGCCGGCACGGAGAAGGCCGGACCTGCGGTCGGTCTTGCGCATGCCTTTGCGCTCGCTGGTGCATACGGCCACTATCTTGCCTTCAGTCATGGCTCTCTCCTTCGCGAGGGAACCTCTCCCCCGGCCCCTGCGCCAGGCGCTCCGCTTACCTGGCTATTCCCCGACACGGAGAGGGGAGTCCTGGCTCCCCCTTCCTTCGCAGGGAAGGGGGCGGGGGGGGTTAGGTTAGCCCCTACTCCGACACAAACTCCCCGCTGCGGCCGCCGGTCTTGCGGAGAAGGCGCAGGTTCTCGATGCGCATGGCCCGGTCCACCGCCTTGCACATGTCGTACACCGTCAGGGCCGCCACCGCGGCGGCGGTCAGGGCCTCCATCTCCACCCCGGTCACGGCCAGGCACTTGACCCGCGCCTCGATGAGCAGCCGGTGGCGGTCGTCGTCGAAGGCGAAATCCACCGACACGCCCGTCAGGGGCAGCGGGTGGCAGAGTGGGATCAGGTCCGGGGTCCGTTTGGCGGCCATGATCCCGGCCACCCGGGCCACCGCCAACACGTCCCCCTTGGGCAGTCCTCCCTCCCGGATGAGGTCCAGGGTCTCCGGTTTAGCCACCACCTCGGCGGCCGCCGTCGCCTCGCGGACCGTGGGAGCCTTCTCGCTCACGTCTACCATCCGAGCGTGACCCTGCTCGTCCAGGTGCGACAGCTCCATCACCTGCCTAGCCCCCGATTCCCGACATCTGGCGCCCCGTCGGGGCCTGGCCCTCATCCAGGTGGTGCCCGGAGGGCTTGGCGGCGATGCCCCGGAGCAGCAGCTCCCGCAGGGCCCCGTCGTCGGCGCCGCCGCGGAGCGCCGCCCGCAGGTCAATGTAGTCGGTACCGAAGAGGCAGGGCAAGAGGCGGCCCTCGGCGGTCAGCCGCAGCCGGTTGCAGTAGCCACAGAAGTGCTCGCTCACCGGGGAGATGAACCCGATCTCCCCCGCGGCACCGGGTACCCGCCAGGAGCGGGCCGGACCGCCGGGATCGCTCTCGACCGGCTCCAGGGGGCCGAGGGCGTCCTCGATGATTCCGCGGACCTCAGCGGTGGCGATGAAACCGTCCCCACCCCAATGCGCCCCCTCCCCCAGGGGCATGACCTCCAGGAAGCGCACCCGCCATCCATCGAGGGTGAGCCGGGCGAAGTCCATCACTTCGTCGTCGTTCAGGCCCCGGACCACCACCATGTTGATCTTGATCGGGTGTAGTCCCGCCCGCCGAGCCGCCTCCAGGCCGTCCAAGGTGTCCTGGAGCCGGCCCCCGCGGGTGAGGCGGGCGAAGCGCTCCGGCTGGAGGCTGTCCAGGCTGACGTTCACCCGGTCCAGCCCGGCGGCAGCCAGGTCGGCGGCCTGGGGGGCCAGGAGGGTGCCGTTGGTGGTCAGGGCCAGGTCCTCGATGCCGGGGATGTCGCGCAGCATCGCGACCAGGCTCACCAGGCCGGGCCGGACCAGGGGCTCGCCCCCGGTGATCCGCACCTTGCGAACCCCCAGGTCCACGGCGATCCGGGTCAGGCGGGCGATCTCCTCGTAGCGGAGGATCTCCTGGTGGGTTCTGCCAGGGACGCCTTCCTCCGGCATGCAATACAGGCAGCGCAGGTTGCAGCGATCGGTGACCGAGATGCGCAGGTAGTCAATAGTGCGGCCGAAGCCGTCGTGGGTGGTCATGAAGCGCCGGCCCCTTGGCTCGATGGCGTCCGCTCCGGGTCTATGAAGATCGGGCACATCAGCGATCCACTGCGCGACCGGACGCCCGCTCCGCCATAAATGGCCGAGCTACGAGGAGCGAAGCCCATCTTCACGGGCTGGGGACGTCTCAGCCTGCCGAAGGGCAGGCTTTGCTCCTCGTAGCCCCGGTCTTCAGGCCGGGGCGGGCACCGGTGGGACGATAGTCGCTTCATCTCGTCAACCGGCATGAATGACCTCCTCCCGGCCCTCGGGCAGGCCGATGAGGATGGCATCCACCGCTTCCCCCGCCTTCAGGGTCTCCGGGCTCGGAAGCAACCGCAGAAGGGCGTCGGCCCCCACCAGGGACTTGAGGCGGCTGGAGGACTGGGACCCGGTGGTGGTGGCCCAGAGCCGGCCATCGCGCCGATGGAGGGTGGCCCGCTGGAAGTCGGTGCGGTCGGGGGCGTGAGCGACATCGTGGGCCAGGAGAGCCGTAACCTCCGGCCTCCACAGGCGCCGGTGACCGGCCAGCAACCGGAGGGCGGGGCGGACGAAGTTCTCGAAGGAGACCAGAGAGGACACAGGAAAGCCGGGCAGGCCAAAGACGGGTACGCCCTTGACGTGGGCGAAGGTCAGGGGCTTCCCCGGCTTGGTGGCCACCCGCCCGAAGTGGACGGTGCCCAACTCCGCCAGCAGGGGTTTGACGTAGTCCCGGTTCCCCATGGACACGCCCCCGCTGGTGAGAAGCATGTCGGCATTGGCGACCCCTTCGAGGATGGCGTCCCGCAGCCGCTCTTTCACGTCCGGGACGATTCCCAGGCTGATGGGAGAGAAACCGGCCGCCCTCACCGCCGCCGTCAGGGCCAGGCTGTTGCTGTCTCGGATCTGACCCGGCCCGAGGTGGCCGCCGGGAGGGATCAGTTCGTCGCCGGTGGCCAGAATCGCCACCCTCGGCCTCGGATGGACCAGGACTTCGAGGCGTCCCAGAGCCGCCAGCAAGCCGATCTCCGGCGCCCCCAGGGCCAAGCCCCGATCAAGAAGGACATCGCCGCGAGCCGCGTCCTGCCCCGCCGGGCGGACGTGCTGACCGGCCGACACGGGAGTGAGCAGCCGCACCTGATCGCCGAGGCTCTCCGTCTGCTCCACCGGGATGACGGCATCGGCGCCCCGGGGCAAGGAGGCCCCGGTCATGATGCGGGCCGCCTGGCCGGTGGTCACCACCAGTTGCTCGCCCGAGCCGGCGTGCAACTCCCCCACTACCCTCAGCGTCCGGGCCGGGTCGCCTCCCACCACGGCATAACCGTCCATCGCCGAAGCGGGAAACGGGGGGAGGTCCTCCTCCGCCGTCACGTCCTCGGCCAGGACGCAGCCGAGGGCATCGTCCAAGGAAAGACGCCGGGGGGCGAGGGGGGAGAGAGCATCGGCGATCCGGCGCCAGGCCTCCTGAATGGCTATGAGGGGGTAGGGGCTCTCATTCATGGGTTACCTTTATGGGTGGGGTGGGAAAGCCCTCACCCCCGGCCCCTCTCCCATTGCGATGGGAGAGGGGAGTCTTAACTCCCTTTCCTTCGCAGGGAAGGGGGAATAGCCAGGCTACTGCCTGGCGCTTGGGGGGGGGTTAGGTTATCCCCGCAAAGTCAGTACTTCCACCTCGGAGCCGGCCTCCAGGTGGCTGCAAGTCTCCGGGATCACTGCCAGGCCGTCGGCGGCCACCATCGAACTCAGGATGCCGGAGCCCTGGTCCCCGGTGAGGTCCGCCCGCCATCCGTCCCCGTCGAGGGTCAGCCGTACCCGGAGGTAGTGACGGCGCCCGTCCTTTCTCTCGATTGAGCTACCCAGGCGGGCCCGCACCGAGGGGTGGCTCAGGTCCGAATGCCCGAGCATCTTCAGGATGGCCGGCCGGGCGAAGAGGGCGAAGCTGATCATGGCCGCCACCGGGTTCCCGGGAAGGCCCAGGAAGGGGACGCCGCCCACGGACCCGAAAGCCAGGGGCTTGCCCGGCTTCATGTTGACGGCCCAGAACCCCATCGTCCCCCGGTCGGCAATGACCTCCTTCACCACATCGAAATCGCCCACGGAGACGCCGCCGGAGGTGAGGAAGAGGTCGGTTCCTGCCGAGATCCCTTCCTCGATGCCGGACTCGATGTCGGCCCGGCGATCGCGGGCCACCCCCAGCCGTAGGGGCATCCCTCCCAAGCTCAGGACCTGGGCGGCATTGCTGTAGGAGTTGATGTCGCGGATCTGCCCCGGCCCCGGCACCCGGCCGGCTTCCACCACTTCGTCGCCGGTGGCGAGGATGGCCACCCTGGGGCGGCCGTGTACCATCACCTCCATCCGGCCCACGGAGGCCATCATACCGATCTCCTGGGGCCGCACCAAGGTGCCCACGTGGAGCACAGTCTCGCCCCGGCGGACGTCCTCCCCGGCCCGGCGCACGTTCCCCCCCACGATAGGAGCTTTCAGGATGATGACTTGGTACCCTTCCTGGCGGGTGTCCTCGAAGCGGACCACGGTGTCGGCGCCCTCCGGCACCACGGCTCCGGTCATGATGCGCACCGCCTGGCCCGGGCCCACCAGTCTCAGGGACAGGTGACCGGCGGCGACCTCCCCCACCACCCGCAGCCGGAGGACACTATCTCCCTGGGGCGCGGCCAAGTCCTCCCCGCGGATGGCGTACCCGTCCATGGCGGCATT
>JBBQIE010000029.1:0-11250 GCA_038324625.1 Anaerolineae bacterium
GTGCGGCAGCGCTGGGTGGTGGAGCCCGACGATCTCACTGCTCTTCAGCCCAGCCAGGTGCCCATCGTCACCCTCATCAGCTGCTACCCCTACCTGGTGGATACGCACAGAATCGTGGTGGTAGCGGAGCTGTCGCACTAGCCGGCGCCTCCTTTCACCACCAACCCGGGAGCCAACCTTGAGCAAGCGCAAGTCTAGAAGACAATCGTCTCCGCGGCCCGCCGCCCCCAGGCCTACCGACGTCCCGGCTAGGCCGACGACGGCCGCCGCCTCGGTATCAGTCGCACCCAGCAAGGACCTGCGCGAAGAGTACCGCTACGTGATCATGGATCTCCGGCGCATAGCCATCGTCGCTGCCGCCATGTTCGCCCTATTAGTGGTGCTGGCCCTGTTCCTGACCTAGCCCCCTCCGAACTCCCCTCAGACACCCCGGTGCCCGCTGAGTCGAGGCGCCCTGCCCGTTGACCTTGGCACGGTTATTGCAATACTCTGGCCTCCTAAGGTTATGTTCTCTCAACTCGCTGAAAGCCGTCGAGGACTTCGGAGGCTGCCATGTACGCGAAAATGGAACTGGGTTATGGGCCCCTCATCTCCCCCCAAGCCATCATAGCCAACAGCCTGCTCCAGCTATCCGCCGAGGACCTGGAGCAGGAGGTGAGCGAGGCCCTGGCCAACAACCCCGCTCTCGACCTTGCCCCTCCCTCGGTATGTCGCCGCTGCGGCTCGCCCTTGGCTCACGGCACCTGCCCTCTCTGTAGCTCCGGGGGCAGCCGGAATGCCAGCGTCACTCAGCATGAGGAAGGCTGGTGGAACGAGGACAGCCGCTGGCGCACTCGTAACACATCGTACGATTACGATGACGATTTCGATCCCATGACCCTGGTGGCAGCCGAATCCACCTTGAGCGACCATCTGTGGATGCAGCTGGCGGCCCTGACCGAACCCGAGGAAAGCGAGGTGGCCTCCTTCATCGCCAACTCCCTCGACGAGCGCGGCTTCCTGGCCGTCACCCTGGAGGACATCGCCGAGGATTGCCGCTGCGCCCTGGAGGTGGTGGAGAGGGTGCTGGCGAAGGTGCAGACCCTGGACCCACCCGGCGTCGGGGCTCGGTCGGTGCAGGAGTGCCTCCTGATTCAGCTGGCGCAACTGGGCTATGAGAATGGAGACGGGGACGGTGTCGCCGAGGCGGCCCGGAGCATCATTGCCGACTGCTGGGACCAATTGACGAAACTGAGCCTGGACAGCATCGGCCGCCGACTGAAGCTGACCGAGGACGAAGTCTCCGCCACCATCGAGTTCATCGGCCGGAACCTCAACCCCTTCCCGGCCAATAGCGACTGGCGCGGGCCCGGTCCTCGTCGCGACACTGGTGGCATCCGGCCCGACATCATCATCCGGTGCAAGTCGTCCTCGGAAAGCCGGTATGAGATCGAGATCCCCGACAGCCGCCGATACCGACTGCGGGTCAACAGCCTCTATCAGGAGATGGCCCAGGACCTACGAGCGTCCGACTGCCGGACCACCCTCGATGACCGGGAGCACTTGAGGGAGCACGTCTCCCAGGCGCGCCTGTTCATCAACTGCGTGCGCCAGCGTTGGCAGACGCTCGAGCGCATCGCTCTACTTCTGGTGGACATCCAGGAGGAGTTCCTGGAGGAGGGCTATCGCTACCTTAAGCCTTTGACCCGCTCCGAGTTGGCGGATAGAGTGGGCGTGCATGAGTCCACCGTGGGGAGAGCGGTGGCCAATAAGAGCGTGCTGCTACCCAACGGGCGAATCATCCCCCTGTCCGATTTCTTCGATGGCTCCTTGGCCGCCAAGTGCGTGATCGAGGACATCGTACTAGAAGAGACTCACGCCCTGAGCGACCAGAAGATCTCCGATGCCCTTCAGGGACGCGGTCACGACATCGCCCGCCGAACGGTGGCCAAGTATCGCGATGCCATCGGCATTCCGCCGGCCCGCGTCCGAGCCGCCCTCAAGAATCGAAACTGGAAACCCCTCTGGGTGCCACCGGAGCATGCACAAGCCTTCTAACACAGCCGTATGACCAAGCGAATCCTTGCCGTTGGCGGCGCCATCCTGGTTCTGGTCCTTTTCGGGGCGGGGATCCTCGGCGGCCGTCAACCCGCTTTGCCCAGCCTGGCTCGCGAGTCGGAATGGGGCCGCGAGCCGGTCACCGTGGCCGTGACCGTCCCCTTCTATCCCCTTCAGTTCACCGGGCCGGAGGGCCAGGAGGGGTTCATCCCCGACCTCTTGCGCCAGGCGCCCCCGCCCGGCAGTTCCTGGCAGGCCACCACCTTGAGCGATGCCGAGGCCATCGCGGCGGTGAGAGCCCAGTCAGTGGACCTCGCCCTCTTGGTCTCCGTCCATGAGCATGACACCTTGCCACTGCCTCGCTCCGAGCCTTTGCTGAGCCACCCGGTGTCCCTCTTCGCCATCGCCGCCGTCCCCTCGGTGGAGCGTCTCGCCGGACAACGAGTCGCCTGGTCTGGACCCGAGGGAGTGGCCGAGGTCCTGCTTCGCCTGGGGCTGGAGCCGGTGAGTACCGCCTCTCTCACCGACTGCCTGAGCCAGTGCCTGGAGGGCACGGTGGCCGCCTGCGCCGCCGACGAGATGCTGGGGATAGCCAATGCCGGTCGGCTGCCGCCGGACCGCAGCCTTCTGTTGGTAGCGGAGCCGCTGGCAACCCTGGACTACTTCCTCGCCTGGCATCCCGGAGATACGACGGCCCCTGGAGCGGTCTCCACCTGGCTTGACGGCGTTCATCGCTCCGGGCTTCTGGAGAGCCTGGAGCGCAAGTGGCTGGGAGTGCCGGCCACTTCTGCGTCCCCCACCCCTCGGTCACCTATGACTGCGGTATTCGCCGGCTCCACCGCCGTCATGGCCGTGGCCGCCGTCACCCTGGGCCTTTCCCGGCGCTCCCTTGGGCGACGCCTGGAAATGCGGGAGAAGCGGCGGGAAAAACACGGCCAACTCGACTCCGCCCTGGCTGAGGCGACCAATCAGGCCGTTTTTCTGCTCGACCCCCGACAAGCTTCGATCATAGAAGCCAACCGGCGGGCCACGGAGCTAACCGGTTACCCCCCTTCCACCCTCAAGCGTATGCGATTCCTGCAGTTGGTGCCGGCCAGACAACGCCGGCTGCTCCGGCAATGGTTCCTGCGCCGGGATGGCCCGGAGCAGATGAACGACGTGCCTCTAGTCCGAGACGACGGGACGGTCGTCACCGTGGAGATCAGCGCCCATCCCCTCCAGGAGGGCGAAAGCGACTTCCTACTCTGCCTGGTTACGGACACCACCGCACCGGCTCGCTTACAAAGGGAGATCATGAGAGTGACGCGGCTCGCCGACTGCATTCTGGAAAGCATGAGTGACGGCGTGTTGATCGTGGACGCCGACGATCGGGTGACCTCTTGGAACCGCGCCTTCGCCGATATGTCCGGCTCCGGCACCGATCTCTCCGGCAAGCACGTGGACGAGGTGCTGCGTTCCAGCTCCGGCAAGCTCAGCGGGCTGGTGGACTCGGTGCTCTCGTCCGGTGATACTGTGCGCAGGCCCATGTCTCTTGGGAACGATCACGGCCAATGGCCCTGCGCCGTAACCGCCTCGCCGCTTCGCGATGGGCAAGCCGTCACCGGGACCCTGCTAACCTTTGCCAATCAGCCAGATGAGGGGAAGGAGGGAGTCGAGAATCGGCGGCTGGCCATGCTGAGCGCCCTGGGGCAGATGTCCGGGGTCCTGGCCCACGACATCCGCAACCGGGTCACCGGGGTGAACGTGGGCGTTCAGTATCTGGCCGAGAAGTTCGCCCCCGACGACCCGCGACGCGAGGCCATGCAGTTCATCCGCACCGAGACCGATCTGGTGATGCAGATCATTGATGACATCCTGACCCTCATTCGACCGGGAAAGATGGAGCGCTCCGCCTGCCGCTTGCCCGAGATCCTAGACCGGTTGCTGAGGAATCAGGCTACTTTGGCCCGTGAGCGCCGAGTGGACCTGACCGCCGCCATGCCTCCCGGGGTGCCCGCCATTAATGGCGATGCCGTGCAGCTGGAGCGGGCCCTGGGCAACCTGGTCAAGAACGCTATCGAGGCTTCACCCAGCGGCGGGAAAGTGCGCGTCAGCGTGGAGATGTCGGACTCGGGGGCAAACGGGGGCACCGCCGACAGGCTGTGGGTGCGAATCAGCGACAACGGCCCGGGCATACCGCCTAACGTGCAGAGCCGGCTCTTTCAGCCCTTCGTCAGCGAGAAACCCAAGGGGACGGGCCTCGGGTTATCCATCGCCAAGCGGATAATTGACGAGCACGGCGGGTCACTGGAAGTAGAGACGCGGCAGGGACAAGGCACCACCTTCATCGTCACCCTGCCCGCCGCGGAGCGAGGAGACTAGATATGCCGGCAAAGATCTTAATGGTAGAAGACGACACTACCACTCGGTTCTTCCTCTCCAGAATCCTCAGCGACGATGGATACGAGGTGACGGAGGCGGGCTCCGCTGAGGAGGCCCTGGAGATCCTCGGCCAGCAAACCGTGGACTTGGTAGTCCTAGATATGAAGCTTCCCGGCCGCAGCGGTCTCGATATCCTCCCGGAACTCCTGAGCCAGGATCCGAATCTGCCGGTGATCTTTATCACCGGCGAGTCAACCGTAGACCTCGCGGTGCAAGCCATGAAGCTCAGGGCCTGCGACTTCATCGAGAAGCCGCCCGACATTCCCACCCTGAGGCGCGTCATCGCCCACCTCCTCCGGACGTCCCAGCTACAGCAAGAGGTGGAGAGGTTGCGTACCGTTCCCTCCGACTCCGCCAACCCCTTCATCACCGGCCAGACCCGCCGCATGGCCCGGGTTCTGGAACTGGCGGAGAAAGTGGCCCCCACCACCGCCACAGTGCTCATCACCGGTGAGAACGGCACCGGGAAGGAACGATTCGCCAACCTGATCCACGCCAGGAGCGGAAGGGCCGGTAATTCCCTGGTGGCGATCAACTGCGCCGCCGTGCCCAAAGATATTCTGGAAAGTGAGTTGTTCGGGAGCATGAAAGGCGCCTTCAGCGGCGCCGTGACCCGCAAGGGACTCCTGGAGCAGGCCAACGGGGGAACCCTGTTCTTGGATGAGATCAGCGCCATGAATACCGACATGCAAGCCAAGCTGCTGCGAGTCTTGGAGAGCAAGACCACCCGTCGCCTGGGGGCCACCATAGACATGCAGGTGGATGTGCGCATCATCGCCGCCTCCAATCGGGACCTCAAGGCCATGATGGCGGACGGCTCCTTTCGCCAGGACCTCTACTACCGTCTGGCAGTCTTCAGTGTGGATTTGCCCCCTCTCAGAGAGAGAGTGGCTGATATACCGACCATAGCGGCCGCTTACATAGACCACTTCAACCGTCTCACCGGGCGGGACATCGAGGGACTGACTCCCGAGGCCCTAGCCTGCCTGGAAGCCTACCCCTGGCCCGGCAATGTGCGCGAGCTGCGCAACATCATCGAGCGTGCCGTTATCCTGTCCGATAGCCCCCAGATCGGCCTCGAGCACCTGCCCCCGGAGATCACCAGCCTCTCACTCAAGGTGACCAAGACCCCCATCGGCGATCCCGATTCCGGGGACACGCTCGCCCTCTCCTTGCCCGACATGGAGCGACGACTAATCTCCGAGGCCCTGGAGCACTTCCATGGGGACGTGGATGCCGCCGCCCAGGCCCTGGGCATCTCAGTTGAGGAGCTGAAGCAGCGCCTTAACGGCCGATCCTGAAGCTCGCGGAGCCTGGCATACGAATTGCACTTTCCTCGGTTAGCGCCAACGGCAACAACATCCTAACCGAGGTATCGCCGCCAACATGGCCCCAACCCGACTGCTGCTCATTGACGACCAGCCCAGCCTGCTGCACTTCCTCCGGGGCTTCCTGGAAGATAGGTGGCCGGGCTGCCTCGTGGACACGGCGCACTCCAGCGGCGCCGCCCGCGCCCTCCTGGCCGGCGGGTACTACGATGCCATAGTCACCGACTACCACCTGGGCAAAGATACCGGCCTGGACTTGGCCCGCTATGCGCGGGAACGTCTCCCCAGCGTGCCGGTGATCCTCATGAGCGCCTCGGCTCAGGCTCTGGCCGAGGCCGGGGCCCACGCCGGCTCCGATGGCATTCGCCTCCTGCTTCGCAAGCCCTTTGACCTCGGGCAACTGTGCGCGGCCCTGGAAGCCATGACCGACCCTCTCACCAAGGTGGCGTCATGACCGACCTACAGCTGCTGCGCCTCGGCATGGGCATCGTCCTCTTCCTCATCGGCACCACCTCTCTAATCTCCGGGATACGGCTCGTCTTTGCCAAAGAATACCGGGACGGCATGAAGGAGCTGGTGGCCCAATCCACCAAGGTGGGGAGACGGGGGGTGGTCGAGCATAGCGTGGCCCCCATCATAGACGCCACCTCCAAGCTGATAGAGTCAGTGGCCACCCTCGTCCGAACTGCCTTCGGGATGGGGGCCTTCCTCTGCCTGCTGGGCCTGGCCCTCTGTCTCTCGGCGGTCTGGATAATCAGTTCTACCCTGTCTTAGTCTGGAGGACGAATGGTCGAATCAGGCGCCATCCCCGGGGCCCTTCCGCTCAACCTGCGAGACCCCCGGACCAAGACCACCACCATCGCCGAGCCGTCGGATGACCCGCGTTCGCTCTTTGCCGGGCGCCAAGTGATCCTGGTTTCCGGAAGCGATGGCGAGGCCCCGATTCCGCCGGTATGGGTGAGCAATCACCGCTCCATCCTTTGTTCGCGCGCCCTCACCATGCCAGACGCCGAAGCCAACCTGTCCCGATCGGCCGAGCAGCAGCGGCCGCTGCTGCTCTTCTGCCCCAACGACGTCGGCAACCATCTGCTCGATCGTCATCCCGGCGCCTGGCGGCTGATTGCCATGCCCGCCGAGGACGCCCAGGTCATGGCCGCCATCCGCCTAGGCTTGCCCACGGGTGCGGCGGAAACCCTGATTGCGACCGCCCTGAGAGACTCTCCCACTTGGTCGGCGCTACACCAAGAGCAGTTCCTGGGCCCAGCCATCCGTCAGACGCGGCAAGACGGTTCCGCCGATCGGCTCTCGCGGGGAGCGCTGGTCTCCCAGACGGCAGAAGCTCTTGATCTAAAGCTCGAAGACCTCGCTTGGGCCGCCGATAGTGATAGCGAGAGCCAGCCGGCCAACGTCTGGGCGGAACAGGCTCCCAGTCTAGCGCCCATCCTCGGAGGCCTGACCCACCCACGCTTCCTCCACTCCCTGTGGCGAGACTATGCCGAGGCGATTCGACACTTCCGACGGGAGACGCCGGTGCGGGCGCTGGTGCCGCAACTCCTGGACCGGGATCAGGCCGACGTCGCCATCATGATGTACTCGCTCTCGGAGGCCCGGCTGGAGTGGATGCAGGCCCTTATGGCCGAGGGACCACGCGGTGCCGAGGTCCTGGCCCGCTGCATCGCCCGGCAAGACGATCCGTCGGCCCGGAAAGGCTGCGTCTCTGCCGCCGTGGCCGGAAGCCAAGATGCTGAAGCCATCGCCACCTTGGTTAGGTGCCTCCAAGGAGAGGTGGACGCTGACAGCCTGGCTCCTGGCCTCGAGGCCCTACGCTCCCTCCCTGCCGAGGACATGCCACTCGTGCGCAAAGCCCTCGCGGGGGCGGACCTACCCGATCTAGGCACACGCGAACTGAGCCTGTCCCTCCCACCGGATCTCGGGACCGACACCGAGCAGGGCATCGAGGCCGCTCTCTCCAGCGCCGAGGCCGTCCGCGCCTCTCTGCTCGGGCGACTGGGTCACGCCGCCGAGGTCAAGGGAGATTGGCGGGAGGCCTCGGCCCGATATGAAGCCGCCTGGCAAGCCGACGGCCGGCAATGGCGGTATGCGGCCGCGGCGGCCCGGTCCCTCAACCGCGCCGGACGGCATGAAGAGGCGGTGCAGCTGCTGGATGACGTGCCCTCCCCGAATCGGGACCAGGGCGGCCTCCTGGTCCAACGCGCCTATGCCTACCTCGGGCTAGGCTGGCTGTCCGAGGCCACCGCCAACGCCCTGCGGGCCGTCTCCGCCCTGCCCGAGGACGCCGAGTCCCTGCTGGCCGCCGGCAGAGCTTTGATCGCCGAGGAGCAATACGACCGAGCCGAGGGCCATCTAAGCAGCGTCCTCTATCTCAAGCCGGCCGATCCGGAAGCGCACCTGGAACTAGGCCGGTGCCGGGTGGCGCTGGGGGACCTGGCTCTGGCGCGGTTGAATCTAGCTCAGGCTCTGGCCCTCGACGAGACTCAAACCGAAGCCCGTCGCGCTCTGGCCGCGCTCTTCCTGCGCCAGGGTAGGCACGATGTCGCCCTCGAACTCTTGCAGCAATTGGCCGCCATGGAGCCGGCCGACTCTCTGGTTCGCCTGCAGTACGCTGAGGCCCTGGATCAGGCCGGCCACTCAGAGAGAGCGGCGCGGGAATGGCAGGCCATCATGTCCCAGGTCTCGGGGGACTGGCGAGCTCTGGTCGCCGCCGGTGCCGCTCAGAGACGCGCCGGGCGGCACGGGGACGCCATCGCCACCCTGAAACGGGCCATCGCCGCCAACCCCGAAAGCACCGAGGCCGCCATCGAGCTGGCCTGCAGCCTGGAAGACGCCGGGGACACCGCCGAGGCTCTGGAGGAGTTCCGCCTGGTGACCGCCCGTTTCCCCGGTAGCCCCGTGGCACATTACCACCTAGGCCGCGCCTGCCGGGCCAATGGCCATGCAGACGAAGCCATGGAGGCACTGGAAACGGCCCTCGCCGCCGACCCCGGCTTGGCTGAGGCCTATCTCGAGCTGGGCTGCCTGTACGAGGAGCAGGGGCAACTGGAACAGGCCCTGGAGTCCTTCCGATCGGCAGCCGCCGCCTCCGGGGGCAATCCCCAACATGAGGCCAAGGCCGGCCACCTTTGCCTCCGGCTCCGCCGGTACGAGGAGGCCATTCGCCACCTCCAAGCGGCGGCCGGGCGCGGACTCAGGGACCCAGGGACCCACGCCGCTCTGGGTGAGGCGTTCCATCATCAGGGAGCCAACGAAAGTGCCATCGCCGCCTTCCGTCAGGCATCCGAACTCGACCCCACCAATCCTGACCATCACGCTGCCATCGCCCGCTGCTCCCTGGCCCTCGGCCGGACCAACGAAGCCATGAAGGAAGCCGACGAGGCGGCCACTCTCGCGCCCAATCGAGCCGAGTTCCTGAGCCTGAAGGCACAATTGCTGGTGGCCCTAAAGCGCCCCCTTAGCGCCGCCGAGGTCCTCCGCCGAGCCGTCTCCCTGCCCGGCGGCGACCAGTATCGAGCTGCGTTAGGCGCCGCCTATCGGCTGGCCGGCAACCTCGACGCCGCTGAGGAAGAACTCGGGGCCGCCGTCGAGTTGAGCCCCGATGACCCCACCACCCATGAAGAGCTGGCTGCCCTTTTCGCCGCCAAAGGCGATCACGAATCCGCCATACGAGA
This sequence comes from Anaerolineae bacterium, assembly GCA_038324625.1. Classification (GTDB taxonomy): domain Bacteria; phylum Chloroflexota; class Anaerolineae; order DRVO01; family DRVO01; genus JBBQIE01. The sequence continues at coordinate 9,473 of JBBQIE010000029.1, forward strand.
ACTCCGGCAGGCCCTCGCTCTCGATCCCAACGACTGCGATACTCGGGTGCGACTGGCCCAATCCCTGGCCGACTACGGCCTCGTGCAGGACGCCTGCGACGAGTTGAGCCGAGCCGCCGCCATGGATCCCACCAACAGCAACGTACATCTCAGCCTGGGATTATTATTGGAGCAACTGGGCCGGCTTCCCACCGCCCGGGAGGCACTAGAGCAATCCTCCGCCCTCAATCCCCGGTCCATACCCTGCCTAGTGGCCCTCGGCCGGCTGAGACGCAAGAACGGCGATGCCCCGTCTTCTCTGGAAGTCCTACAGCAGGCCCAAAACCTCGCTCCCGAGGACCCGGAGCCATTGCTGGAGCTGGGACGGACCCTGCTCGAGCTCGAAAAACCGCGGGAGGCCATGGAGCACCTGCGCCGAGCGGTTGAGTTCGGCGGACCGGCACCGGCGTCATTGCTGGCCCTGGGCGAGGCCCACCTCCGTCTCGGGGACCCCGACGCCGCCATCAGAGCCCTCGAACAGGCCATCGGCCTCGATCCGGACGATGCGCGCCTGCGGGAGACTCTGTCACGGGCCTTCGCCGCCAAGGGCTGGACCAAGGAGGCCGTTAGCCAACTCACGGAGGCCGCCGACGCCCATCCCGACGATGCCGCTCTCCGAGTGACCTTGGGCGGCCTGCTGCTGGATCAGGGCCTGAAGCCGGCCGGCCTCACCGCTCTTCGCCAAGCGGCCGGGCTCCAGCCGAACCGCCCCGAAGTGCTCCTGCCCCTGGGGCGACTCTTGACCAAGGCCGGTCAACCCGAGGAAGCCATCCCGCCGCTTCGGAAAGCTCTCCATCTCGTCCCCGAATCACGCGATAACCGGCTAGCCCTGGCTCGGGCCCTGACGGCGGGAGGCCGACGCGAGGAAGGTAAGGCCCTGCTTCACGACCTCATCGGCCGGGGGGAAAGCCTGGCCTGGGCGCACCACGAGCTGTCCCGCCTTCACTTCGAGGAGAACGAGATCGCTCCGGCGCTGGATGAGGCTACCAAGGCCGTCTCCAAGGACCCGGATCAGCCCGAGTTTCGGGCCCATCGAGCCCGGGTGTTGGCTCAATGCGGGGCCACCAATCAGGCGCTTCAGGAGGCGCAACGGGCCGTGGACCTAGCTTCGGAGAACCCCACGGCCCTGGGCACCTTCGCCGCTCTGCTGGCGGACAGCGGTCGAGGCGAGGAAGCGCTGGCCTGGTACGGCCGAGCGGCGGAAGTGGCGCCCGGCGATCCGGACATCGCTCGGGAGTCGGCCCGGCTGGAGCTGAGGCTGGGGGATGTAGGCCGCGCCGCTATCGCCGCTGAACGCGCCTGCGCCCTAGATCCCGGCAACGCCGAGGTCCTGGAACTGGCCGCCACCGCCTTCGAGACCGTGGGTGATAACCTCAAGGCCATCGGATTCGCCGAGAGGGCCTTGAAGCTCAGGCCCTCTCATCCCGAAGCCCGGGTGCGGCTGGCTCGCCTGCTCCGTCTCGCCAGGCGCCTCGGCGAGGCTGAGGACGTCCTGGGAAAGAACACCGGCGGGGAGGATCAAGGTGTCACCCTGGAGAAGGCACGCCTGCTCGCGGCTCGCCAAGACCATGAGGGCGCCCTGAGGCTCTACCAGAGGGCCCTAGAGCGCTCCTCCGACCACCTGGCTACCCTGCTGGAGATGGCGGAATGTGCCGTCGTCTGGCAGGAATCGGCTCAGGCTCGGGCTGAGGCCGGGCTGGAGGCCGCCCCCCCCGAGGTTCGCTTCTTGGAGACCCTCC
>JBBQIE010000030.1:0-11234 GCA_038324625.1 Anaerolineae bacterium
TGCACGCCGGCTGGGTGAAGCAACAGGTAGAGTGGAAACTGATCGAGCCGCAGAAGGGAGAGATCCGCTGGGACCTACTCGATCCACTGGTGAACGCCGCCACCGGCCAGGGGATGAACTTGCTCCTGAGCGTGGTCAAGGCTCCTAACTGGGCCCGGCCGGCCGATTCCGACTTCTCGGTAGATGGACCGCCGGCCAGCCCGACCGACTATGGGGACATCCTCGCTGCCCTAGCGGGACGATACCGGGGGGCGGTACAAGCCTACGAGATCTGGAACGAGCAGAACCTTTGGTATGAGTGGGGCGGCAAGGGTAACCTCTCCGCGGCCCGGTACGTGTCCCTCTTGCAGGAAGCCTACACCCGCATCAAGGCCACCGACCCCGCTGCCATCGTGGTCAGTGGCGGTCTCACCCCGACGGGGGTCAATGACGGCTACGTCGCCTTCGACGACGTTCACTATCTGGCCCAGATGTATGCCGCCGGCGCCGGCGCCTACTTCGATGTGCTCGGAGCCCATCCCAGCGGGTACAACAACCCTCCAGATGACAGCCCCGAGTTCAACAGCACCGACACCGTCGAGTTCAAGGGCCACGGGAGCTTCTACTACCGTCGCTTCGAGCAACTCCGAGACGTAATGGCCCTGAACGGTGACGGTCACAAGCAGATCTGGTTCACCGAGTTCGGGTGGTCTTCCCAGAAGAACCCCCCGCTGGGTTACGAGTACGCCGCCGACAATACCGAGGAGATGCAGGCCCGCTACCTCATGCGCGCCTTCGACATGGCCCGAGAGCGCGGGTACGTGGGGGTCATGTTCGTCTGGAACCTCAACTACGCCTCGGTGGCCGGCCCGAACGACGAGAAGGCGGGCTTCAGCCTCATCCGCGCCGATGGGACCCCTCGTCCCGCCTATCTTGTGCTGTCGAATCTACCACGCTAGGTGTAGACACCGAATGACAAGATGCAAGCCGGCATTGGCCGCCATCCTCCTAGGGGCCGCGGTTCTCCTCGCGGCCTGTTCCGCTTCCGCCTCGCCCGCTCCGGCCACGAACCTCTTCGGGAGCCGCCTGGTTCCGCCCTATAACCCGGCGGCCTCGGTGGAGGGACTACCCGGCCGACGGACGGCCCCGCCCACGGCGGAGCCCCTGGCGGTCGCTACCGCCGTCCCCCCGGCGTCGGTGGCCCCCGAGCGCCTCAACATCGTCCTCCTGGGCGCCGATGAGCGAGAGACCTGGAGCGAGGGGCCTCCCCGCACCGATGCCATCATGGTGGTCTCGGCCGATAGAGGCACCAAGAGCGTACAGGTGGTCTCGATCCCCCGCGACCTCTGGGTGGGCATACCCGGTTTCGGTCAGGAGCGCATTAACGTCGCCTACCGGGTGGCGGAGTTGTACGAGCCGGGCAGCGGCCCCGACACCGCCGGTGAAACCGTCTCCGCCTTTCTCGGCATCCCCGTGGCCAAGTACGTGGTAGTCAACTTCCGCGCCGTACGGGAGATCGTGGATGCCCTCGGTGGCCTGGAAGTAAACATCCCCTACGAGATCTGGGACTTCCAGTACCCCACAGAAGACAACCAGTTCATGACCGTCCACTTCAGCCCCGGACTCCAGATTCTCAACGGGGAGCAAGTCCTCCAATATATCCGCACCCGCCATGGCAGCAGCGACTTCGATCGGATGCGCCGCCAGCAGCAAGTCATAGAAGCGGTGCGGGCTCGGGTCACTCGGGCCGACTTCATCCCCAAGGCGCCCGGGTTCCTCTTACTAGCTCGGGACTGCGTGCGCACCAACCTCAGCGTCAGCGAGATGGTATCCCTGTGGTCGAGCTTCCGCGACATCGGCGGCAACGACGTCACCCTCTCCGTCATTGACGAGACCTACACCTATCCCTGGATCACCGGGGCCGGCGCCGAAGTGTTGCTCCCCAATGATGCCGCCATCCAGGGTCTGGTACACGATCTCGGTCTCGCCCAAGTCGGGCCTAGCACGCCGCTGGCACGCGGGTTGCAGATTAGGCTGTATGCCGCCGGCGCCCAGGACCCCAATTTCGCCGCCGCCACCCAGGCCCTAGCGGCGGCCGATATCACCGTGTGGGAGGGTGGGGTAGCCGAGAACCCCTGTGGGCACACCGTCATCCTCGACTATGGCGACGGTCAAGCGGGGTTGCAGGTGGCCGAGGTATTGGGATTGGATAGCATCAGCGTATTGAGGCTGCCCAGGCCCCCGGCGGTCCCGCGGGAGATCGAGGTGGATGTAATGCTGTGGACGTCCGGATCGGGCAACCAGTCTTGAGGATGATCGGGAGGATCTCATGAAGAAGTCAGCCGCTTCGATATCGGCCACCATGCGACGACTGCTGCTGGTGATCGTGGCCACCGGCGCCAGCGTGGCCGGCCTGGTTCTGCTCGCCGGCGGCGGCTACCTACTGATTGCGGCCCCCGCCGATCCGGTCATCGCCCCATCGCTGGCGGAGGTCTCCGCCCAGGGGCAGACGATCCCGACCGTCTCCGTGCCGGCGGACGTGGCTCAAGCCACCGACGCCCTGCAGGACCAGGCCCGCGCCGCGGCATCGAGCCCGGCGCCCGGCACCACCGTCGCCGTGGCGAGCTTGGCTCAGGCTGACGCCCCCACCCCCACTCGGGTGATTCGCGCCACCCCCACCGCCACCCGCGCCCCCACGGCCACGCCGACGCCCACGGGAGAGCTACCGGATACCGGTTTCGGCGAGTTCCTGCAGCCGCTGGCCGGATTCGGGCTACTCGGGATCGCCTTCACCGCCCGCGCCCTCCGACGCCGTCGCTGACCCCTCTCTCGGACCGCAACACCGAAGGGCCCCGCTCTGAGCGGGGCCCTTCGGTATTCCAGGCATCGTCGCCCTACCGATCCCTCGGATCTTTCACCGTGTTAGTCTAGGTTCGGCTCCCCGTACACTTGTTCCAGCACTGCCCGCGCCTGTTCCTCGGCTTCCGGGGTACCCTCGATCGCCAGCCAGACGGCCCCCTCGGCACCGCTCACTCCTCCGGAGGCGATGTGCCGGGCCTCAACTCCTGCCAACACCCTAAGCGCCTCAATCTCGGTGAAGACCGAACCCCAGAAAGGCATCATGGCATCCCCGCGATGCTCCGGTCGCTGTAGATAGGCGGCCATCTCCAGAATATCGCCGGAGATGCACTTCTCCAACCCCACCGGAATCATCACCCGCACGTGAGACCCGACCGCCTTCCGCAGAGCCATGCCGATGGTGCCCGCCCGCGGGTCGCCGATGAGCACCCCGGCCAGCTTGCGGCCGTAGTCCAGGGCATTGGCCCCCTTGAGAATCAAGTCACCCCGCCCCAGGGACTCCACCGCCTCGGCAATATCGGCGTTCAGGTCAATCTCGCCGTGGTCAACGAGGACGTCGCCCAGGGCCTCACCCTGTTGTGGGCGTCGCCTGAGGCCATGAGGCAGGGTTAGGCCGCGAGCGAAGCTGAGCTTGTCCAAGCTCTTTCCCGTCAGCTCTTCGACGATGTGGGCATTGGTGGTCCCCTTGATGATCAGGACCCGTCCCTGCCGGTAGGCATCCTGGAAGGCCGAGCCGGCTACCACTCCCTTGGCGATCAGTCGCTTGCTCTCGGACACTTTGAGGGAGACGGAGAAAGACACTCTATGCACCTCCAGCGGAGAGAATCCTGCGGGCTATATCGTGGCCATAGGCCACGGCGTAGTTCATCCCCCGGTCCTCGGGGTAGATCTGGGCCATGGAGCTCAGCCATAGGCCGGCGGCCGGGGTGGCGAAGTCCGGCTTGAGGTCGCTATAGTGGCGGGCGATCAGTGGCTGGGCATAGCGCTCTCGCCAAACGTAGCTGTTGCGGACCCACTCCGGACGGAAACGCGGGAAGATGCGTTCGATGTGAGGAAGGAAGGCGGCGGTAAGGGCCTCGTCCGTCATGCGATAGTACTCGTCGGTCGGGTCGCAATAGCGAGTGAGATAGACCAGGTGAGAGCCCCCATACTGCTCGGGCGCTTGGATGTTAGTGTGTTCCACCAGCCCCACGAAGGGGAAGCTATTGTCGCTTATGTTGAGCCAGTAGACGTCACTCAGGGACTGATCGAGGCTGAGAACGCAGCAGACATTGGCCAGGTACTCGATGGCCTCGAGGCGGCGGCGATAGGTATCGGGAAGCCACGGGGCCATTCCCGCTAACAGCACCGGGGCTGTGGTGACCAGTACCTGATCGTAGTGCGCATCGTGGGCGCCGGCCCGCACTCGAAATCCGCCGGCCTCCTGCCTGTCTATCGCTCTCACCGGGGAGGAGACGACTACCTCCACCCCGGTATTCTCCAGCTCGGCCTGCAAAGCCTCCACCATGAGCCCAAATCCGCCCCGGAGGTAACCCAGGCTCTCCCGACCGGCCTTGCCCCTGGACCCGCCGCGGAGCTTCACCTTGTTCCAGATCCACACCGCCGACACCTGGTCCGCCCTCGGCCCGAACTTCCCCCGGAGCATGGGAGCCCAGACCTGCTCGTACACTTTCCGGCCGGACAACCTCGTCAGCCATTCCCGCGCCGTCAACCCTTCCAGCGGCTGCCAGTCGCCCACGAAGCGGGCCTGGAAGACCAGCATCCCGAAGCGGATACGGTTGATGAACGATAGCGGACGAAAGCGCAACACGTCCACCGGTCCGGAGAGGCGATAGATGCGGTCGGCGTAGTAGGAGGTAGTGGAGTAGAGCCACTCCAGGTTGTCCTCCAGGCCGAGATCCGCGATCAGCCCTCGCACCGCCGTATCGCTGGTGAAGATGTGGTGGTAAAATCGCTCCAGTCGCGCTCCGTGTACCCGGAACGACCCGGCAAGGCCGCCGAGGGTGGGCTCGCTCTCGAACAGGGTGACCTGCACCCCGCTTCGAGCCAGGTCCCTAGCTGCCGTCATACCCGTCAGGCCACCGCCGACTACCGCTATCCTCATGTCACCATCCCGTTTCGCGAGGTTGCCATCTCCACGGATCCAGGGCCGCTCCCGGGAGCGAAAATGAGTCGCCCAGGGTGCATTTCAGTTTAGGAGCGGAGGCGCCGCAGGTCCGATCGGGATCGAGATAGGGGCGCGGTTTCCGCGCCCTTTGTCGCGGAGATCTGCCTTTCCTCCCGAGGGAGGACGCGGAAACCGCGCCCCTACACGATGGCTATGGAATGCCGTCGGTTCTGCCCCCAGACTGAAATGCACCCGTCGCCCCATCGGGCATCGAAATTGCAGGATATGTGTGGTATCATGGGAGCGCCACACGGCAGGCCCGCACTGATTACCCGACTGAGAGGTTAATTGCATGTCACCACAGGACTTCCCTGAACTCGACCAGGACCAGGGCCCATCATCCAGGGCTCGCAGGGCACTGCGCGGGGACCGACGGAATCTACAGGCCATCGCCATTGCCGCCGTACCCATCGTAATCCTAGTAGCCATCGTCGCCCTCGGCATCTGGCTAATACAGGGTCGCTCACGAGGGGCTAACGTCGCCCCGACACCCACCCTGCTTCCCACTACCAAACCGGCCACCCTGGTGGCGGCGGTAAAGACCACCACTCCCGCCACGGAACTCACGCCGGTCGCCACGGCCACTTTCGCCCCCACTCAGGCCCCCACCCTTGCCGCGGTCGCCACAAACACTCCCGCGGTGGCCACTGATCCGCCGACGGCCACCGCCATACCCTCCGATGCCCTGGCTCCCGGGGTCACGGCTGAGGTCACCGACACGGCCGGCCGGGGGCTACGAGTGCGCACTGCCGCCGGCCTCAATGCCGCCACCATCAAGGTCCTCCCCGATGGCAGCCAGGTGACGATACTGGAAGGCCCCACGGAAATGGATGGCTACCAGTGGTACAGCATCCGGGACGAGGCCAACGTAGAGGGCTGGGTCGCCGCCGACTGGCTGCTCCGAGTCCCGTAACAAACAACCAACCGGCCGTGGGGAGCCCGATCTTGGGTCCCCCCACGGCCATCTGATCCTAGCCCTTGACTACACCGATGGGACGCAGCCGCGCCACCTTCGCCGCCAGCCCCGCTCCCACCACCACATCCACCACCTGGTGAATATCCTTGTAGGCCACCGGGGCCTCCTCGGCCAGGCCTTTGAGGCTGCCGGCGCGCACCTCCACCCCCTGCTCCCCTAGATCGCGCCGCAGTTCTCGGGCGTCCACCCGGTTCCGGGCCGCCGTGCGGCTCAGGGCCCGCCCCGCCCCGTGGCAGCAGGAGCCAAAGGTCTCGTCCATGGCCTCCTGTCTCGCCCGCAGAACGTAGGAGGCCCTCCCCATGTCACCCGGGACCAGCACCGGCTGACCGATCCGGCGGTAGGCGGCCGGGACCGCCTCGTGCCCAGGCGGGAAGGCTCGGGTAGCGCCCTTGCGGTGTACGCAGAGTTCCCTGACCCGGCCGGCCACCTGGTGACGTTCCACCTTGGCCACGTTATGCGCCACATCGTACACCACGGACAAGTGCAGCTTCAGCAGCTTCTCCAGCAACTCGTTCTCGAAGGCCCGGCGGAGCAGATGGGTCATGATCTGGCGATTAGCCCAGGCGAAGTTCGCCGCCGCCGACATGGCCGCCAGGTAGTCCTGCCCTTCCTCGGAAGCTATGGGAGCGCATACCAGTTCCCGATCCGGAAGTTGGTACCGCTCCCGCTGCACCACGGATTGGAAGCTACGCACGAAGTCGGTACAGACCTGATGCCCCAGGCCGCGCGACCCGCTATGTATCTGGAGCACGAGCTGTCCGGGGCTCAGGCCGAAGGCATCCGCCGCCTCCGCATCGTAAACCTCGGCCACCTCATCCAATTCCAAGAAGTGGTTGCCGGACCCCAGGGTGCCCAACTGATCCTTTCCTCGTTCCTTGGCTCTGGGGCTCACCGCCCCCGCCCGCGCCCGCCCGATACGGCCGTTCTCCTCGCAGCGGTCGCCGTCGGCTGCCTCCCCGAACCCGGCCTGGATGGCCCATTGCGCCCCACCCTCCAGGGCATCGTCGAGCTTGCCGGACCGGAGCCGCACGTCTCCACCCCGGCCCATGCCCGCCGGAACGGCGCCGGCCACGGCATCCATCAGTCGGGGCAGGTAAGGCCGTACCTGGTCGGCGTCCACGTTGCTGGAGAGTAGTCTGACGCCGCAGTTGATGTCGTATCCCACCCCGCCGGGGGAGATCACCCCGTCCGTCATGTCCGTAGCAGCCACTCCCCCGATGGGGAATCCATACCCCTCGTGAACGTCCGGCATGGCCAGAGCAAACCCCACGATACCCGGAAGCCAGGCCACATTCACCAGTTGCTCCAGGGACCGATCCTTTGCCGCCTCCGCCATAATGTCCTCATCGGCATACAGCCGAGCCGGAACTCGCATGTTCTCGGTATAGCCGGCCGGGATCTCGTAGCGGTACTGGTCTATTCGCTTCAGGTCGCTAACATTGAATGCCATGCGGTCCTCCTTGACTCCGTCAACCTAAGTATCGAAAATCACGCTGGCGGTGTAGGAGTCGTTTTCTCTCTCGATGGCCAATCCGTGGTAGGTGGCGGCCTTGATCCGGGCCTCCCGCCGCTTCAGCGGACCTCCACGAACCTCGGCGCTTAGGCACCGGCCGCCGTCAATCCTGAGGTCATACCCCGAATAGCTCTCCTCGTGCCGATCGCTGAGGTAGAGCAGCTCGTTGAGCCAATCCACCAACAGCGCCTCTGAATCCGGGGCATCCAGCTCCAACGTGCGTGCGCTAATCGGGGGACCAGCTTCACCGATGAGGCTGAACATGCCCCGAGCGGCGGCCACGAACAACTCATCGAGGGTCGAGCCCCAGGCGCGGATGGACAGGTCGGCGGTATGCCCAATCTCCTCAAACCCCAACACCGGCTCCATCCACCACCCGGGTCGCCGGGAGGATTCGCCGCGCCCTGGCGATGTCCTCCGCCACTTGCCGCCTCAGGTCCTCAGGGTCGGCGAAGCGCCTCTCGCCTCGAAGCCGCTCCAGGAACGCCACGGTGAGGTACCGGCCATAGAGGTCCCCGTCGAAATCGAGCAGATGCGCTTCCACCGTCCGAGCGTTTCGCCCGAAGGTAGGCCGCACCCCGACGTTGACCACCGCCGGCCACTGAGATCCCTCATGTGAGACCGTGGCCCCATACACTCCGTCGGCCGGCAATCTCTTCTCCGCCGGCACGGCCACGTTGGCAGTGGCGAAGCCAAGAGTCCGCCCTCGGCCGTTGCCGGGCACCACCGGGCCGGACACGGAATAGGCCCGTCCCAGGAAGGTGGCGACCTTCGTCACCAGTCCCTCGTCCAGAAGCGAGCGAATCAGGGTGCTGCTGACCACCTCCCCTCCGATGTGCTGCCGAGGCAACACCCGCAGGTCATATCCCAAGGACTCGCCCAGCCCTCGGAGCACGGAGACCGTACCTTCTCTTCCGCGGCCCAGAGCGAAATCCGCTCCCACCCAGACCTCGGACGGGTGAAAGGAGTAGCAGAGCCTCTGCATGAACTCAGTCGCCCGCAAGCCGGCCAGAGCGGTATCGAAGCGCGCCACTACCACCATCTCCAGACCCAGAGCATGCATCAGGGCGGTGCGCTCTTCCGGAAGAAGCAGGTAGCTTGGCGCTTGATGGCGGATCACCACGTCGGGAGAAGGGTAGAAAGTCAGCCCGGCGGGACGCACCCCGCGACGCTGAGCGGCGGCCACCGTCTCTCGGATGAGGGCCTGGTGCCCCACGTGCAACCCATCGAACACGCCCATGGTGAGCGCGGTAGCGCCGGCTACAGCCACCGGTTCTGCCGCCCAGTGGACTATGAAGTCAGACAAGGACCCATCTCCGTGGGAAAAACCTTCACCGGCCGCCAAGAGGCGATGTCCGGCCACCATTCGACCATTGCCACGGCTGAGCCTAGCCGGTCCACCGCGATGTGAGTCACTGAGGGCGCGCACGTGCCCTCTCCCGCTACCGGTCTCCCCTGCCGCAGATAGGCCACCGCTTCCGCACCCATTTCTATCCGGGGGAGGTCGGTCAGCGCCTGAGTAATGTCCAAGAGGATGGTCGTATCTCCGCTCTCCAGTCGCTCCAGGGCTCGCGGGAGCGGAAGGGCCGCCGCGATATCGAAGGGGCCGGAGCGGACGCGCCGCAGTCCGGTGACGTGGGCTCCGCAGTTCAGTCGCTGACCGATATCGTGAACCAGGGAGCGCACGTAAGTGCCCGAGGAGCAGTCCACCGACAGGTGAATGGTCTCAGGGCCCAGGCGACGCCATTCCAAGTCGTAGATCGTCACTGGGCGGGGATTCGCCACCACCGGTCGCCCCTCACGGGCGTAGCGGTATAGGGGCTTGCCGCCCACCTTCACCGCCGAGTACGCCGGGGGCATCTGCAAGAGATCGCCCCGAAAACCGTCCACGGCTTCGGAGATCTCGGCGTCAGTAGGAAGCGAACCCTCCCACCTGGACGTGACCATACCTTCCGCATCGAGGGTGTCGGTAGTGACTCCCAAACGCGCCTCGACCTCATAGCCTTTCCGGTGGCCGACCAGATACTCGCTGATGCGCGTGGCCGGGCCCAGACAGACCAAGAGCAGCCCAGTGGCCAGGGGATCTAGGGTCCCCGCGTGGCCCACTCTCCGTTCCTTGGCCGCCCGACGCACCGCCGCCACCACGTCATGGGACGTGGGGCCGCGCGGCTTGTCAACCAGAAGCAATCCGCACGGTTGAGCCATGCACCACCCGCCTCAGCCGCGACAATACCGCATCACTAACCTCTTCCAGGGAACCGTTCACGGTGCAGCCCGCCGCCTGCCGGTGACCCCCACCGCCAAACTCGTCGGCCACCGCCGACACGTCAATGCCGGGGACGCTGCGCAGGTTGGTGTCTACCGCCCCGTCCCTCCGCTCACTGAACAAGGCCGCGGCCACTGTTCCTTGGGTTCCCAGGAGAAAGTTGACCACGCCGGCGTCGTCACGATCCGGCACCCCGGCCTCGTGGCGAACCGATAGAGGAATGGTGGCCCAGACCAGACCGTCCTCGCACACGGCGGTAGAGAGCACCCGTCCCCAAAGGTCCAGGTGACTGCGGGGGCGATTGCTGAAGACGCTTCGGCTCACCGGATATAGCTCCGCTCCGGCCGCGACCAGGGCATCCGCGTCATGGAGCGCCCGCCGATCGGTGGAGGGAATCCGGAATCCCTGAGTATCCCCCACCAGCCCGGCCAACAGGCAAGTGGCCAGCTCTGCTGTGATCGGCACCCCGACCGCCCCGGCCAAGCGATAGACGATCTGGGTGGTGGACAACGCCTCGGGCACCACCAGATTGCGGATGCCGAAGTAAGTGTTGGTGGGATGGTGATCTATGTTCACGATCTCCATGCCCTGGAGGTTCCGACGAGCCGAACCTATCCGCTCCAACTGTGAGCAGTCCAGAGCTACCAGCGTGTCGAAACGGCTTCCCGCTTCCGTCCGCACCCTCTCTACGCCCGGCAGGCCCGAGGCCTCGTTTGGCACTCCATCCTGAGACAGGAGGGTATAGGGCAGATCCAGGTGATCAAGAATGCGGCCGAAGCTCAGGAGCGAACCGATGGCATCCACGTCAGGAGAGACATGGACCGCCACCAGGACGTGGCCGGCCCGGCGGAGGGAAGCGATGATCTCATTCGCCGCCGGAGTCGCGAAGGTCACGGGCCACCTCGTCCAATAGGTTCTCGATGCGATTGGCTTGATCGTAGGTGTCGTCCCACTGGAACGTCAGCTGCGGCACGAACCTCAGCCTCACCCGGTCCGCCAACTCCGTCCGTAAGAAGGCCGCCGAGTGCCGGAGGGCATCCAAGGCCTCTCCTTGCTCCAGGTCCGTCATGCTGCTGACGAACACGGTAGCCTGGCTGAGATCCTTCGATACCCTCACCCCCGTAATCACCAGGCCCTCCAGCCTCGGGTCTCGCGACCGCTGCTGGAGGATTACGCCCAGTTGTTGAGCGATGGTGTCGGACACCCGTCGCTGTCTTATGCTCGGATCGGGCATACTACTGCACTTGCCTGATCACGTAGGATTGGAGGACGTCTCCCTCCCGGATGTCGTTGAAGCCCTGAAGGGTCATACCGCACTCGAAGCCCTCTCTGACCTCGCGGACGTCCTCGGTGAAGCGCCGCAGAGAGGCCACGTCGCCGTCCCAGATCATCTCGCCATTCCGCATCACTCGGATCTTGCCGCCGCCACGCACCATCCGCCCAGAGGTGACGTAACAGCCGGCAATGGCCCCAC
>JBBQIE010000031.1:0-11225 GCA_038324625.1 Anaerolineae bacterium
CAGCAACCACCACATGTACCCCGGAGAAAGCGTCGCCTTCCTGGACATGGAAGTGGGCCTGTTCCACACCGAGAAGGGGGCGGTGATCAAGATCCTGCGCAGCCAGGTCGCTCCCCGCTATCCGCACATGGTCTACTACTCCCTCTACGGCACCAAGGGGTACGTGGAGAACGGCCGCGGCGACGTGCGCCTGAACCAGGGGTTCCGCTGGCTACAAGGCGAGCAGACTGAGCAGGAAGGAGCCGAGGAGATCGAGTGCAACATCGTGGACCCGGACGCACCGGAGGCAGCCAAGTCGGGCGGCCACGGCACGTCGGAGTACTACATGGTGCAGGACTTCATTGCCGCGCTGGACGAGGGAAGGCGACCGCCCATAGACGTCATCCGCGCGGTGGATTTCACCATCCCGGGGATCCTGGCCCACGAAGCGGCCATGAAAGGAGGTGTCTGGCTGGAAGTACCGGAGTACGGTTGGTAGAAGCCGCGCCATCGGGCCCGCGAGCCCGGCGTTCGGCCTAAGATCGCCTCAGAATAGGAGGGCGAGATGTCGAAGACGAGACTGAGCCGACGGAGATTCCTGTTGGTGTCCGCCATCGCCGGCACGGCTGCCGCGGCCACGGCCTGCGGCGGCGCCGCTCCCGCGCCTACCTCGGCCCCTGCGGCCACGGAGGCGCCCACCACCGCGCCGGAGCCCACCGCTGCCGCCACTCAGGCCGAGGTAGCTACCCCGGCCTCCAAGTACGGCCAGTCGCCGGCTTTGACGGAGAAGGTCAGCGCCGGGAGCCTGCCGCCAGTGGAGGAGCGCCTGCCCCTGTCGCCGCGAGTGGTCCAGCCGGTCGAGGAAATCGGGCAGTACGGCGGCACCTGGCGCCAGGTACACATCGGCGCCTCGGATGTGATGCAGAACTACTACGTCTTCCAGGAGCGCCCGGGCATATTCAGCCAGGACTTCAGCCAGGTCCTACCCAGCGCTTTCGCCGGCTGGGAGGCTTCCGACGATGCCACCCAGTTCACCTTCCATCTGCGCGAGGGCATGCGCTGGAGCGACGGGGAGCCCTTCACCGCCGATGACGTCTTGTTCTGGTACGAGGACGTCATCCTGAACGACGAGCTCTCCCCCACCAAGCCCTCGGCCCTGAAGCAGGGGGGCGAACTGGGCCTTTTCGAGAAAGTAGACGACTATACCTTCACGGCCACCTTCGTCAAGCCCTACGGCGCCTTCCTCAACTTCCTGCCCACCCTTTTCCCCTTCGCGCCTAAGCACTATCTCAGTCAGTTCCATCCTGCCTACACCGATCAGGCTGACCTGGACGCCAAGGTGGCCGAGGCGGAGATGGGCACCTGGACCGACCTCTGGACCCAACAGACCGCCTTCTCCAACAACCCCGGCACGCCCACTCTGGACCCCTGGGTGGTCACCAACTCGGTGGATCAGCCGGTACAGGTGCTCGAGCGTAACCCCTACTACTGGTCGGTGGATACCGAGGGCAACCAGCTGCCCTACATTGACCGGATCGAGCGGACTCTGGTGCCCGACGGTGAGGCCCTCTTGTTGAAGGCTATCGCCGGAGACGTGGACTTCCAGGCTCGCCGAGTGGCCAGCCTGGGCAACCGACCGGTGGTGATGGAGAATCAGGAGAAGGGCGACTACCGAGTGGTTGATATGATCTTCAACACCGCGAACCTAGGCACCATCTTCTTCAACTACTCTCACCCCAACGAGGAACTGCGGAAGCTGTTCATGAACAAGGACTTCCGCGTCGCCCTCTCCATCGCCATAGACCGCGAGGAGATTAGCGCTCTGGTGTTCAAGGGCATCGGCCGGCCCGGCCAGGTCACCGCCAGCGGTCCCTACTACGACGAGGCCAATTGGAACGCCAACACCGGCTACGACGCCGACAAGGCCAACCAAATGCTCGATGATCTGGGCCTGACGGAACGGGACGGCGAGGGCTTCCGCCTGCTGCCCGACGGCAGCCGTCTGAGCATGGTGAACCTAGCCTTCACCCCTTGGCCCCCCGATAACGTGGAGATGCAGCAGCTGGTCAAGGACTACTGGGCCAACGTGGGCATCGAGATGCTGGTCACACCCACCGATAGACAACTGTGGGTGACCAGGGTCACCGCCGCCGACTTCGATGTGGCCAGCTACGCCCAGTCTTGGGGCGATCCCGGCTGGGCCCCTTTCACTCGCCAGGTGTTCGGTATCACTGCCAATGAGTACTGGGCGGTGATGTGGTCTCTCTGGTTCGCCAGCGATGGAGCCGAAGGGGAGGAGCCACCGGAGGAGGTGAAGCAGCTCCAAGCCATGTACGACGAGGTGATGGCCGAGCCGGACATGCAGGCGCGCATAGACCTGCAGAAGCAGGCTCTGACCATTCGGGCCCAGAACTGCTGGGAGATCGGGCTGATCGGCCGGCCTTTGGAGGAGCAGTTCGGCATCGCCAAGAACAACTTCCGCAACGTTCCCACCGAGGACCGTCTGGTGTTCGAGCCACATATTGCTGTTCCGTCCCCGCAGTTCTTCCTCAAGAGCTGACCGAGAGCGACGGGAGATTCCGATATCGAGTCACAGGGAGGCGGGCCACCCCGCCTCCCTTCGCCTGGGCGGAGCCAGTGGATACGGGGAGGGTAGATGAGCCAGCAATTGCAGGGCAAGCCCGATTGGCCGGAGGTGCGGGAGCGGTATGAAGCCTTCTGGCAGGGGGAGGTGACCGATCGGCCGCTGATCAAGGTGACGGCGCCCATGCCGGGGAGCTCCCCGGCCGAGACGCCGCCTCTCGACGCCGAGGACTTGAAGGGGTGGTTCACCGACCCGGACCGTGTGATCCCCCGCCTTCTTCGGCAGGTGGAGAACACCTACTTCGGTGGGGATGCTTTCCCCCTACTCCTGCCGGTAGCCGGCAACATGGTGGCCATCCAGGCCGCCTACCACGGCTGCCCCTACCGCCTGATGCCGGTGGCCAATAGCGCCTGGGCTGATCCGATCATCGAGGATTGGTCCGGCCGCGAGCTCATCGGCCACGACCCTGAGAACTGGTGGTGGAAGGCATCCCAACGCCTGCTGGCCCGAGGCGCCGAGGCGGCGGTGGGGCGGGCGGCGGTGGGAATCCCCGACCTTCAGGGAGATGGGGAGATCGTGGCCCGCCTTCGGGGGACCTCCGAACTGGCGATGGACTGCATCGAGCATCCGGATGAGGTCCGCCGGGCCGTCCACGAGGTCAACGTCGCCTGGCTGCAGTACTACCGCGAATGCAACGAGATCATCCACCGATGCGTCCCAGGCTACGTGGACAACCTGGGCGTCTATTCCGACCGGCCCATGGTCACCTTGGAGTGCGACTTCTCCTGCATGATCTCGGCGGCCATGTTCGACGACCTCTTCCTCCCCGGCATCGCCCGGCAATCGGAGTGGGTGGAGCGGACCATATACCACCTGGACGGACCGGGAGCGGTGCAACACCTCGACTCGCTGCTGGGTCTGGGATCCCTGGACGGCATCCAGTGGCAACCTGGGGTGGCGGGCAGGCCCATGACGAGGTGGATCCCACTGCTGAAGCGGGTGCAGGAGGGTGGGAAGGTCCTGGTGATCGGCTGCGAGGATTGGGAGGTGGAAGTGCTTCTGAAGGAGCTAAGTCCCAAGGGTCTGCTTATCTCGACTTCCTGCCCTACCCCGGCCGAGGCCGATGCCTTGGTAGAGAGAGCAGCGCGCCTCTTGGCCGGAGGGTGAGCCGGATGGGCTAGCCCGACGTATCCCTCGGACCACTTGAGTAGCAGTTCACGGTCGAGGAGAGCCTTCGTCGTGCGATGGCCTGCCCGCCCGGCTGGTCCCGATGTTCGGGTAGGGAGTGGATGAGGCGGCCCCCTCTGTGGGGTGTGGTGGCGGCATACGCCATCGCCCTCGGTGGCTCAGAGGGCGATGGCGTCGTAGAGCAGCTCTAGGCTGAGGTGAGGGCAGACGGCCTCGGGGCACCGGATGGTATAGGCGGCCGCCGCCGTCCCCAACCTCACCGACTCATCGGTAGGGAGATCGTGGAGAATGCCGAACACCACCGTGGCCGTCAGGGCATCCCCTACTCCGATGCGATCCACCACCTCACATCGCATCGCCGGCACTCGGCCCGAGGTCTCCGAGGTGGCGTAAACCGACCCCTCTTCGGCCATGGTCACGATCGCCACTTTCACCCCGGCGGCGATCATGGCCTGGGCGGCTCGCAGGGCGTCCATTTCCGACTGAATGCTCACTCCCGACAGGACCTCGGCCTCGGAGACATCGGGGGTCACCAGGTGAAAGCGGGAGAGATGGGGACGCAGTCGCTCCGCCAGCACGGCGGAAGTGGGGTCCAGGGCCAAGGGGAGCCGATAGCGGTCGGCGATGCGAAACAGGGCCTCTAGCGCCGATCGCGAGAGGTTTCCGTCCACCACCACGATCCCCGCTCCGGCGAAGAGGCTTCGGCGATCGAGGAGATAGCGCCCGTCAATCCGCTGCATGACGGCGATGTCGTCCACCGACACCATGCGGCCGGCTTTGCCGTCGGCTACCGCCAAGTAGGCTGCCGAGCGCTGCCCTCGGCAGCGCATCACGTGTTGGACGTCTACGCCGCCGGACTCCGTCCGCCGCACGATGTCCCTTCCCCAGTCGTCATCGCCGACGGCGCTCACCAGGGAGACGGGAACCCCCAGGCGGCCGAGACACTCGGCGATGTTGCGGCCCACGCCCCCGGCCGCCAGTCGAATCGAGCCTGGGTTAGAGGTTCCGGGAAGGATCTCGCCGCTCACCTGACCCCGGATGTCAACGCACGCGGCCCCGATAACGACGGCGGACCGTTCTGCCTCAGCGGCATGAAACATGTTCCCCCACCTATGTCGGGTCGGCCGGCAACTGCTGACCGAACCATGTATTGGGCATGGAGCGTGAAACGACATCGCCCCGGCGCGCGGCAGCGGAAAGCCGCCGGAAGGGCGGGGCCCGATGAGAGAGCTCTAGAAAGCCACTCGGCCCATGATCATGAGCAGCACGCAGCCGAATATGGCCACGTTCACGAAAACTAGGAGGGCGATGAAGAACCAGTGTCGTCGTTCAAGATAGCGGAACACTGCCACTCTACCTCACTTCACCGTCTCTCGGAGCTTGACGTCCCCGGCCAATACTTCCCTTCGAGTTCCGTCCGCCAGTCGCACGAACAGGCTGCCCTCGGCAGTGACGAACTCGGCCAACCCCTGGAACGACTCCCGGCAGGCTTGCACCGTCACTTCCCGGCCCAGGGTAGACAGATGCGACTGCCACTCGTCCACCGGGGGTTCGCCGCCGAGGAAGTGAGTGTAACGGACGCTCAGGGCCCGCATCAAGACCAGGAGCAGAGCCCCACGGTCCACCTCACGTCCGACGACGTCCTTGAGGCTGATGGCGGAATCGGCGATCTCGGGGTAGCCACTGAGGTCGGCGTTCACGTTAAGCCCGAGGCCCACCACCGCCCAGCGCAGCCGGCTTCCACTGAGCTGCACCTCACTGAGGATGCCGCCTACCTTGCGCCCAGACAGCATCAGGTCGTTGGGCCACTTGAGTTCGGCCTCCAGGCCCGCCACCTCTCGGATGGCATCCAGGGCCGCCAGGCCCATGAGCATGGTCAGTTGGCCCGCCTGCTCCACGGGGATCGAGCGCCGGAAGAGCACCGATAGCAGCAGGCAGGTCTCCGGCGGAGCCAACCAGGCCCGGCCCAGGCGACCTCTACCGTGGCTCTGTTCGTCCGCCAATACCACCAGGCCATCCGGTGCCCCCTCGAGGGCCAGGTTCCTAGTGTCGTCATTGGTGCTCGAGGTGACGGGGCGATAGACGAACTCGCTGCCCACCTTAAGCAATCGGAGCCGGCTGACGACGCTTTCCACCCAAGGCGGATAGTGGCGCTGAGTCTCGGTCGAGGCGGAATCCTGTGGCATGGGGGGAAAGGTACGGTCTCCCGATGCCGCTGTCAAATCGGTCAAGGGGCGACTCCGCCGGCTCCACTCCCTTCCGGTCCCGCCGGGGCCAGCCGGCGACGGAACAGCCCCATCACCAGGTGCATGTCCTCGGCGCGGGTCACCCCCAGGGCCACCAAGGCCAAGAGGTACACCAGCCCCGCCAAAGGAATCCCGGCCGCCACCGGCACCCCCAGTCTCTGCGCGCCGAACAGCACCAGTCCCATTACCGCCGAGGCCGCCACCGGCCGCCAGGCCAGGTCCAACCAGGGGACCGGCTCCAGGTGCCGGTAGACCCGACGCATGAAGGGGATGAGCAGAGCCAGTTCCGACAGCACCGTCACCACTGCCGCCGCCTGATATCCCCACCGGGGGATGGTGATGAGATTGGCGATCAGGTTGAAGCCGACCCCGATCACGAAGGCCCGCGTCAGGTAGTGCTGCTCATCCAGGGCAATCAGCACGTACTGGGTGACGCTGTTGACGAAGCCCAAGGGCATGTACCAGATGAGAATGCGCAGGGCGACGGTGGAGTGCTGACCGTACTCGGGACCGGCCAGAAGCAGAAT
Organism: Anaerolineae bacterium; assembly: GCA_038324625.1. Lineage (GTDB taxonomy): Bacteria > Chloroflexota > Anaerolineae > DRVO01 > DRVO01 > JBBQIE01. The sequence goes on from JBBQIE010000031.1 coordinate 6,525, forward strand.
CAGGTCCCGAGCGATGAAGGTGGTCCCTACCGCCAGGGGAAGGCTCACCAGGAAGAGCAACCGCAGGGAGAGACGGTAGGCCCGTTGCAGCGAGTCCCGCGCCGACTGGGCGTAGCGGGACATGACCGGGAAGAGGGCCATGGTGAAGTACCCCGGGATGATATCCAGCCCGCGGATGTAGCGGTAGGCGGCGCTGTAGTAGCCGACCTCGACGCTGCCGCGCATGGGCTGGAGCAACAGGATGTCCACCTGGAAGAACACGGTAGCCAGGAGGTGGTTGATCATCAGGGGGAAGGACTCTCGGGTCATTTCCCCGACGAACCCTGGTTCCAGGCCCAGGCGCGGGCGGAAGTAGTCTCGGGTCAGCAGGGCCCCGAGGACGATCACGGTGAAGAGGTTGCTGATCACCGATACCGCCGCCAGCCCCACGAAGCCGCCGCCCCCCAGGAGTACCGCCGCCCCCAGGGTCACCTTGACCAGGGTGGTGGCGGTGGAGACGAAGGCGGGGTTCTCCATCCGCTCGTGGGCGTAGAACACGGCGCTGAAGCCGTCGGCGATGTTCCCCAGGAAGACGGCCAGGCTGAAGGCGGCGATGGCCAGGACCACATCGGTGGTGAGCCCAGTCCAGAGCACGTAGGCCAACAGCAACAAGGCCATGACCGGCAGCGACCCCAGCCAGAGCAGCACCCGCAGGCCCAGAGCGTTGCTCAGATAGCGCCGGCCCTGGGCCGGATCGCGGGCCACCTCGCGGGTCACCAGGGTGCCCAGCCCGAAACGAACGAGGATCTCGAAGTAGCCGATGAAGGTGACGGCAAACTGGTACCGGCCCGCCCCCTCGGGGGCCAGGATGCGCAACATGAGCATGGCGAAGGCCATGTCAATCAGCTTGTTCAGGAGGGAGAGGGACATGGGGGTGAGGCTGTTCTTGGCCACCCGCCGGGCGGCGTGCTCATCGCCATCCTGGCGGTAGTAGCGTCCCCAGGCCCAGGCCACCGCCACCAACAGCAGGGCCACCCCGGCGATGAAGCTGACGTATAGCCCGACCTGGAAGGAGCGGGGCATGTAGTCGAAGCGGATCTCCCAGTCCCCCGCCTCCAGATGCACCGTCCGGAAGAGACCGTAGGCCCGCTCCACCGGCACCTGGCGTTCGTCCTCCGCACTGCCGAAGGGCCGAACGTAGGCCTTCCACCCGGAGAAGTAGGAGTCGGTCAGCACCACCCAACCCGCCTCGGGGAGGGCGGCATGGAGCAGCACCTCCGTCTCCCGGCGCTGAAGGATGGTCACCGGCAGCAGCGGACCGGGCGTGCCCTCCTCGCCCGCCTGGGAGCCCTCCAGGAGCACCGCCGTCCGCGGATCCAGACTCGCCAGGGTGGGGAGCAGATCCTCGGGACGCACCCGCCAGCCGTGAGTGAGGGCGAAAGCCCGCGGCATGACGTCCTGGTTCCGGTAGACCCGCAGCTCGCCGTCGTACACCAGCTCCCACCCCGGCCGCGCGATCTCCTGGGTGGTGAGAACGTACTTGACGTTGAGCAGATCCAGCAGCGGTGAATCGAGAGACTCGGGCTCGGACAGAGGGGCGATGCGATTGTAGAGCAGCTCGTCCTGGGGCTCGATCAGGCCCATGTAGTCCACGTACTGGCGGGGAATGATGGAGTCGTACCCGCGCACGTCCTCCAGGCCGTAGATCATGCCGGCGTTGGCGTTGAGGGGCTTTTCCCCAGGACCGATGAAGGTGGTGAAGCGCCAGGGCTCGGTGTCCTCCTGGAGGAAGCGGACCACCGGCGGGGTCAGCTCCAGGAGGGCGGGATCGGCCCGAGGATTGAAGCCGTACCCGACGACAAACAGGTCCCCCACCAGCACCAGGGCCGCCAGCGGTTGCCACAGCGACACCCGCCGCCACTTCCACCGTCGGACCGCGGCCAGGATGGCCATACCGCTGCCGAGCAGTGAGGCCGCCAGGATCAGGAAGTTACGGTACTGGTAAGAGAGGAGCATCCGTCCATCGGCGAAGGCCCTCCGCGTCAACTCCGACGAGGCGATCACCCGGTCCGCCAGATCCACGAAGGGAGCAGGGATCACCAGGACCAGCAGTAGGGCCGCTAGCCCCGCCGTCCCCGCCGCCAGCCCCAGCCACCCCACCCAAGCGCCCACCCGTTGGGAGCTTCGCTCCCCGGCCTGGGCCAGGGACTCCAGCCCCAGGGCGGCCAGGACTGCCAAGCTGAAGGTGTAGGGAAACACCCAGCGGAAGGGCGAGTGGAGTTGGTTGATTCCGGGGAGCAGGAATATCAGCCGATACAGGGGAGTCCCGAAGACGAGCAACAGGGAGGCTCCCGCCAGCACGGCGAAGAACCAGGCGGAACGGCGGAGTCGCCGGGAGGCAAGGGCCGGCAGCACCAGCAGCAGCGGCAGGATCCCCACGTAGGAGCCGGCCTCGACGTAGTTCTTCCAGGTGGACAGGCCCTTGCCCCAGGCCACCTCGTGTATGGGCTCGCCCAGGGCGTTGTGGTTGATGGTCACCGATCGCAGGCTGGTAATGTCGAAGTAGCGGTGGATGCTGGGGTTGCCGTACAGGTCCGGAACCACGAAGGTGGCCGCCTGCCGCCAGGGATAGGCCCAGCCCACCACATCCTGGTAGGTGACCCGGTACTCGGCCGCCCCGCCGCGGAAGTTGCTCTGAACCAACTCGTAGAGAGGGAGCAGTTGCACCGCCCCCAGGCATAGGCCCAGGGCCACCGAGGCCCCCACCACCAGAGTCGGTCGCCATGGGAGTCGTCGCCTCACCCTCCACACCCCCACCAGCCGCCATAGGGCATAGAAGGCCAAAATCAGCAACACGTAGTAGGTGATCTCCACGTGTCCGGCCAGCACCTGCACGCCTAGAAACAGGGCCCCGGCCACCATCCAAGGGGCGCCGTCCCGCATCCGACCACCGGGGGCGACCACCCGACGTATGGCCATCTCCGCCGCCAGCAGGCACCAGGGGAGCCAGGCAGCGGCCGCGATCATCATGGTGAAGGCCACGCTCACCACCATGAAGGAGGAGAAGGCGTAAGCCACCCCGGCCACCAGGGCCGCCCCCGGTCGAACCCTTAGGCTACGGCAGAACAGGTAGGTGCCGATCCCGGCCAGGGCCAATTGCAGGGCGGAGAAGATGCCGTAGGCGCGGGCCAGGGGCAGGACGTAGAACAGCAGGCTGAAGGGGTACAGGGCCGAGTGTTGGCCGGCGGCCAGGAAGGGTACCCCGGCGAGGATGCGGGGGTTCCAGAGGGGAATCTCCCCGGCAGCCAGGGACTCCCGGATGAACAGCTTCCAGACGTAGTTCTCCAGGACCAGGTCGCTCAGGAGCTCGTTGTGGGGCACCGGCGCCCCCGGACCCACCACCAGGTCGCTCCAGGGCTCCCAGGCGAGGAGGTTGTCCGCCGGCACCAGGGTGGCCCCGCCGAAGATGACCGGCCAGAAGAAGAGGAAGGGCAAGAGGGCCAGGACGGCGATGGCCAGGAGGTCGGAGCGGCGCTTCATCACCGGGAACCGGGCGCCCGGTCGGGGATCTCCTTGGCCGGCGCCCGTAGGTGGCGGTAGCGCCAGCGGATCTGCCACACCCTCCAGGCCGCCTCCAACTTCACCGGCACCGACATCTTGGAGCGCCCGATCCGGCGGTCCTCGAAGTGGATGGGGATCTCCAGCACGTCGAAGCCCAGGCGCTGGCAGAGGTAGGCCATCTCCACCTGGAAGATGTACCCACTCGACCCCACGCCGGAGAGGTCAATGGCCTCCAGCACTCGCCGTCGGAAGCACTTGAAGCCGGCGGTGCCGTCCCGCACCCGCAGGCCCAGCACCGCTCGGCTATAGACCTGGTTGGCCCACCAGGAGAGCAGGTAGCGCCAGAAGCTCCAGCGCTCGTCAGTGCTGCCTCCCTCGACGTAGCGGGAACCCACCACCACGTCGTGTCTCCGGGCCTGGTCGAGCAGGGTCGGGATGTAGCTCGGGGAATGGGAGAAGTCGGCGTCCATCTGGATCACGTAGTCGGCGCCGGCCGCCAAGGCCCGCCGGAAACCGGCCACGTAGGCCGTGCCCAGTCCCAGCTTCCCGGGCCGGTGCATGACCTCCAGCCGCCCCCCGTGCTTCTCCGCCAGGGCATCCGCCAGTTGACCGGTGCCATCCGGCGAGGCATCGTCCACCACCAGCAGGCGCAGACCCTCGATGCCCAGCGAGAACAGGCTCTCGACCAGGGGCTCCAGGTTCTCGGCCTCGTTGTAGGTGGGGACAACCACGTATACGGTCAGGAAGGTACCTCGCGCGCCGGGCTGTGCGGCGATTATAGCCTCCGGCCCTAGCGGCCACCAATCCCGCCCGGTCGTTTCCGGTGCGCCCCACCGTCGGACCCGACCTACTCCCAGGGCTTCAGCAGTATCTTGGCATGTGACGGTGAAGCCGAGAGCTCAAATGCCTCCTGGATGCGGCTCATGGGCAGGACGTCACTGACCAGCAGGTCCAGCAATGGGGACCGCTCGATCACCTGGAGCAGGCGCGGGTACTCATTCAGGTTGTAGTGCCACGACCCGATCACCGTCAGGCCCTTGTGGATCAGGTCCGGGCTGGCCCGGAGGGTCAGCTCGTCGCTGCACTCTCCCACGAAGGCCTCCTTGCCCTTCCGGCGGGCGGCGTCAATGCAGAGCCGCTCTGCCCCCGCGGTGCCGGAAC
>JBBQIE010000032.1:0-10985 GCA_038324625.1 Anaerolineae bacterium
GATCAACACCGTCACCGCCGCCTACACTGAGCCGGGAAGATTCCTGGCCTTCCCCGGCTACGAGTGGACCTACCACGGGCCGCCCACCAACCGCTGGAACCACCGCATCGTCCACTACCCCGGCCCCGGTGGCCAGGTCTACCGGCGGGTGGAGCCTTCCGGGGCCGACCTCGACGCCTTCATCCGGTCCCTATGCCGGACGGAGGCCCTGGCCCATGCCCACCACAAGTCCTGGAGCATCGTCTGCGAGGCCTTCGATCGGAACGTGGAGGTCTGCTCCGGCTGGCAGGTACACACCGACGACCTGCAGGAGGTGATGGTCCACCTGGCGGCGGGGCACCGCTTCGGCTTCGCCGGCAGCAGCGATGGACACCGCTACGTCCCCGGTCACGGTGGCGGCCTGGTAGCCGTCTGGGCCGAGGAACTGACTCCCGAGGCCATCTTCGCGGCGCTCAGGAGGCGAAGCATCTACGCTACCACCGGCAGCCGGCCCACGGTTGATTTCCGCGTCTCCGGCTTCCTCATGGGCGAGGAAGGCTCTCTCCTGGAGCCACCCCCCATCAGCCACGGCTGGCGATCGGCAGCCTCTGAGACGCCCCCGGCGCGGCGACCGGTGCTGACGGCCGAGGTCTCATCGCCCCGGAACTTGGCGTCGCTCGATCTCTATCGCGACGGCCTCCCCGTCCACACCGTCCACCCAGCCCCCGGAGAGAACCGCCGGATCTCCCTCACCTGGGAGGACGCCTCGGTCTCGCCCGGCACCCACTACTACCACCTGCGCCTTCGGTTGGAGGGTGAGACGGCCATCCTCCCCCACAACAGCGCCCCTGCCGCCGGGAACCTAGCCTGGACCAGCCCAGTCTGGGTGAGCGTGGGATAGGTCGGCTCTCGGCCGAATCGGCAAGCTCCGCATCATGGCTGCCCGTCCACCCCAGTCCATTCCTGTCCACCCGCACCGACGGCCTCCAGGGCCGCCCGCATCCGCTCCAGGGCCTCGGCCAGCGTGCTCCTGGTGCAGGCGAAATTGAGCCGGACGAAGCCCTCCCCTTCCCGGCCAAAGGCACGCCCATCTCCGAGGCAGACTCGGGCCTGCTCCAGGAAGAACTTGGCCGGGTCCCCGGCGATGCCTGCCCGGCGACAGTCCAGCCAGGCCAGGAACGTCCCCTCCACCTCGCTCATCCCGATCCCAGGCAACTCCTCCCTCACGAACCGACTCAGATAGTCCCGATTGCCTCGAAGGTAGGCGAGGACCTGGTCCAGCCACTCCTGCCCCTCCGCGTAGGCGGCCACGGCGGCGGTGTACCCCATGATGCTCACCCCACCCACCAGCCCGCGGCCGGCCTCCACGAATCTTCGCCTCAGGTCAAGGTCCTCAATCACGGCATAGGCGCAGTTCAGCCCGGCGATGTTGTAGGTCTTGCTCGGCGCCATGAGGGTAACGGTCCTCCGGCCCACCTCCGGGTCGAGGGCGGCGACAGGAAGATGATCGTGGCCCGGGTACACCAGGTCGCAGTGGATCTCGTCCGAGCATATGAGCACGTCGTGCCGGAGACAGACCGCCGCCATGCCGGCCAGTTCCTCGCGGGAGAACACCCGGCCCACCGGATTGTGCGGGTTGCACAGGATGAAGACTCCCGGCCGGGTGCGCGCCACCTCCTCGGCGAAGCCATCCAAGTCCACCCCGTACCGTCCATCGGAGTCGAGAGACAGGGGGACGGATAGGGCAGGCAGCCCCGCCTCCCCGGCCGCCCCCAGGACCGGGGGATACACCGGGGGCTGGGTCAGAACCCCCCGACCGAGATGAAGCCGGGCCCGCACCACCAGGTTGAAGCCGCTGATGACCCCGGGCAGGAAGACTATCGCTTCCGGGGAGACCCGCCACCCATGCCCTTGCTCCAGATGCCGGCACACCAGCCCCCGTAGTGAGGGAGGCTCCACCCCATAGCCGAATACCCCATGTTCCACCCGCTCCTGCAGGGCCCGCCGCACCGGCTCCGGGGCGAGGAAGTCCATGTCCGCTATCGGCAGGGGCAAGACGTCCGGCGGCACCGAACTCCATTTGGTGCTGTCCGAGATCCGCCGGTCAACCGGCCGGTCGAAATCGTAGATCATCGCCGATCTCCGCTCAGTCAGAATAGGTCAGAGGCACCATGTGGCGGGCGAGCCAAAGGCCCGGGTCGGCCCCCGGGCCCGTGAAGCGTTCCTTCCGATCCGGCGGCTACTTGGCCATGGCCCCGGCTATCTCCAGAAGCCGCAGGTCCAGTTCCTTCTTATGGGTCACCACCTCACTTAGGGGAGTGGCGGCCATCCGCCCGCCCAGCGACCCGGTCAGGATCCCGTACTGCCCGGCGGCCATGTATTCCACCGCCGCCGAGCCCAGCCAGGTGGCCAGCAAGCGGTCGGCGGCCGTGGGGGCCCCTCCCCTCTGCACGTGCCCGAGAATGGTGGCCCGCAGCTGGAAGCCGATCTCATCCTGGTGGTCCTCGAAGTGCCGAGCCAACTCGGTCACCCCGTGCTGGGCTCCCTCGGCCACCACCACGATGGCGTGGGGCTTGCCCCGGCGGTAGGAGTCGGCCAGAAGGGCCGCCACTTGATCGGGGCCCAGCTCGATCTCGGGGATGCAGATGGCTTCCGCTCCCCCGGCGATTCCGGCCATCATGGCCAGGTAACCGCAGTCCCGGCCCATCACCTCGACCAGGAAGGCCCTCTCCAACGACGACGCCGTCACCTTCAGGCGGTCAATGGCCTCCAGGGCGATATTCAGGGCCGTGTCCACCCCGATGGTGATGTCCGACCCATAGAGATCGTTGTCAATGGTGGAGGCCACCCCCACCACCGGGAAGCCCATCTCGAAAAAGGCCTGCGCCCCCTGCTGGGAGCCGCTGCCGCCGATCACTATTAGGCCCTCGATCCCCTCCTTGCCCAGAGAGCGCAAAGCCCGGCAGCGACCCTCCTCCGTCTTGAACTCGCGGCTTCGGGCTGTGCCTAGGAAGGTGCCTCCCAGCTGCATTACCCCACCCACGTCGCGGGCTCCCAGGCGGACAACGTTGCCGGCGATGAGACCGACGTACCCCTGCCGCACCCCGAACATCTCCCAGCCCTTCTCCAGGCCGGCCCGGACCACGGCCCGGATGGCGGCGTTCATTCCCGGCGCGTCGCCCCCACTGGTCAGCACCGCTACTCGTCTCATGCTTCGTCTTCCTCCCAAGATTCGCCGGGTCTCCGACACTCCCAGGGTCTCAGGCTCCGGGAACCCTCGCGGCCTCCAACATGGCCCAGACGTTCTCGGGCGGCGTCCCCGGCAGCACGGCATTGGCCGACCCCACTATCCACCGGCCGTGGGGCACCGCCTTCTCCGCCAGGTCCCCCACGAAAGCCCTCACTTCGTCCGGAGTCCCATTCCGCAGCAGGCCGCAGGGCACGTTGCCCCAGCAGGTCAGCCGGGGATAGCGCTCCTGGATTTCGGGAATGACCATCCCCGAGTCGTGATCTATTTCCCCGAAGCCGGCCGCCCCGCCCTCGCCGAACAGCAGATCGCTGATAGACCAGAGGTCGCCGTCGCTACGGAAGATGTAGTATAGCCCCAGGTCCCGGCAGCGGTCGAAGATGCGCCGGTAGCGGGGGTACACCACTTCCCGGAAGAAGTGGGGCCCGTAGAGGGGCCCGGTCTTCCCCGCCAAGTCACCCCCCCCGCTGATGACCCGCACCCCCAGGGTCGCCAGCACCTCCAGCGACCGCAGGCCCACTTCCAACTGGGCGTCCAGATACTCCGCCACCAGGTCGGGCGCCAGGGCGCAGGCGATCATCCCTTCCTCGTTCAGGGGCACGGACAGACCGGCGGCCCCGGCAATGTAAGCGAAATCATCGCCGGCCAGGGCCAGCCATCGCCGGGTGCGCTCCTCCAGGACGGAAGCATCCCAGCTCTCCGCCGCCGCCTGGGCCGCCTCCACTCGCCGGCGCAGCCGTTCCTCTCCCTCCCACACGGGCGGATGGGCGTAGCCCACCGGGCCGTAGGTGCAGACCACGGGGTCATAGCGGTAGGACACCCAATCGTCCTCGTCGCCATAGAGAAAGGTGTACTCGTCAACCTGCCGGAAGGGGCGGCCTTTCAGCCAAGGATAGTTTATGGCCGACCAGTTCAGGGCCCTCGCCAAGGCCACCCGGTCTTCCGCCAATTGCTCCATGAACTCCTGGTAGGCGGCATCGCCCCGGATCGAGGCCTTCGCCTCGAAATAGTGCATGATGATAGTGCCGGCATAGGCCGGACGACCGAGAATGGCCGAAGCCACGTCCGGCGCCACCGACTGGTCCCAGGCCGGGGGGCGAGCGGTGGCCTCGCCGCGAAACGCCGCCAGGAGATGGGTCTTACCTCGGCTCGAACCCTCGGCCCTATCCGACACCGGCTTCCTCCAACATGGCCATGACGTTGACCACCGGGGTGCCGCCCAGCACCGTGTTGGCCGAGGCCAGCACCCAGCGGCCGCGCGGCAGGACCCGCTCCCTCAGATCGCGCACGAAGGCCCGTACCTCGGCTTCGCTGCCCTCCAGCAGCAGCCCGCAAGGGACGTTGCCCACACAGGTCAACCCTGGATATCGGTCCTGAAGCGTGGGTATGTCCATCCCGGAATCGTAGTCAATCTCGTTGAAAGCCGGGGCTGCCGCTCCCTCCTCAGTGAAGAGCATATCGCTGATAGACCAGAGATCGCCGTCACTGCGGAATATGTAGTAGAGGCCCAGGGACCGAGCATGATCCACGATACGCTTGTACCGAGGCATCACCATATCGCGGAAGAAGCGGGGGCCGTACAGGGGACCGTTCTTGCTGGCCAGGTCCCCGCCCCCATTGACGATTCGCACCCCCAGCGAGGCCAGGGTGTCCAGCTGCTTCAGCCCGGCGGCCACCTGGGCATCAAGGTACTCCCCCACCAGGCCGGGAGCCTCGACGCAGGCGATCATCCACTCCTCGTTCAGGGGAACGCTCATACCCGCCCCACCGGCGACGTAGGTGAACTCGTCCCCGCACCGGTCCATCCAACGTCGGACCCGGGCCACCATATCCGGCCGGCTCTCCGCCTCCCAGTCCTCCACTCCAGCCCAAGCCGCTCTGACCTTGTCCTGCACCTCCTCCACCCCTCGCCAGACTGGTGGCCGACCGTACCGCACCGGGCCGTAGGTGAAGACCTCGGGATCAAAGCGATAGACAATCCAGTCATCGCCGTCTTCATCGCCGTAGACGAAGGTACGCTCATCCACCTGCCGGGTGGGCTCACCGCGAAGCCAAGGATAGCTGATGCCGGACCAGTTGAGGGCCCGGGCCAGATCGAAGCAGTCGTCCTCCATCTTGGCCAGGAAGTCCTCCCGTGCCGCCGGACCCTTCACCGTCTCCCGAGCCTCCTGGTAGTGCAGGAGCATCGAGCCCAGGTAAGCCTCTCGGCCGAGGATCTCCCCGGCCACGTCCGAGGAGAAAGCCTGCTCCCAGGCCGGAGGTCGGGCCGTAGCCTCCCCTCGGAATGCCGCCATGAATAGGTCCTTCTCTGCCATGATGCCTCCGGATAGTGGTTGGTGGCTAGTGGCCAGTGGTTAGTGGACGACGGCTATACTACCCACCACCCACTACCTCACACATTGCCCGCAGGTTCGCCATTGGAGTCCCTGGTGCCAAGTTGTTGCCGTCCTGAAGGATGTACCCTCCGACCGGGGCGAAGGTCTCCAGGTAGCGCCGGCACTCCTGCTTCACCTCGTCCGGTGCCCCTCGTAGCAGCAGCACCGGGTCCACCCCTCCGGACATGACTACCTGCCCCCCCATCACGTCCGCCAGCAGCCGGGGATCGGTGGGGGAGCCGAAGCCGTTCAGGTGGGTGATGCCCATCTCCCCGGTCAGCAGCGACAGCAGGTGGTCAATGCGGCCACACATGTGCAGCCCTCGGGTGCCGGGGAAGGCCTCATAGCAACGGAGGTAGTAGGGCAACACGAACTCCCGGAACATCCCGACTGACATCATCTCCGCCGCGTCGGCGCCCATGCCGAGATCCCGCATGGTCCGGCCGGTCAGCTCACGAGTGTAGCGCTGGTAGTTGATGAAAGCCGTGGTCACCTTGTCCATCAACTGGTGAACCGTTTCCGGCGCCTCGTACACCCACAGAAAAATGCGATCCCGGGCCAGGGCGTAAGCGTCCGGGAACGGCCCGCCTCCTCCCCCCACCGAGACCTCCACCGGGATCGGGCGACCATTGAGGGTCACCGCGTAATCGCCGGCCATTTCCTTCATGGCGTAGTACCACTCGATCTTGCGGCCATACAGGTTGGCCGTCGGCTCAGGAACCTCCAGAGCCGCCACGTCCTCCGGCCGCTCGAGGATCGGCGAGGCCATGGGGCCGATCCCCTCCGCCCACACCGTCCGGATGGGGAAGTACCCACCCCGCACGTCCTGGAGGTCCGGAGCTACCGTCATCTTCTCGGTATCGGTGACCCGGTCATCCCGTAAGTTCTCGATGACCCACTTCTGGTTCAGGAGTTGCTGTTCCAGTTGCGCCCGCGGATTCTCGAAGTAGTCGCCGATGCCGGCCCTGCGAGCCTCCCGGAGGAAGCGGTAGCTCAGGGAGAACACCACCGGCGGCCGGTCCAGCACCCGGAACTCCTGGCAAGCCGCCAGCCGGGCCCGGATGGCCCCATTCTCCTCCAGGCGCTCCTCCGGGCAGACGATGGCTATCTGTCTTTCGTTCAGGTTTCCCCCTTCAGCCACAGAGACACAGAGACACTGAGGCCCAAACATGTTGTTCTCCGTGCCTCAGTGTCTCTGTGGCAGGCTCCTTACTGGTGCTCGCCGTACTCTCTGCCCGCCTCGTACATAACCCGCATGTTCTCCACCGGGGTGTGGGGGGCAACGTTGTTGCCTTCGCAGAGGATGAAGCGGCCGCCCTCCTTCACCCCCGATTGCAGCAGGCTCTTCACCGCCTGGCGAATGGCCTCCGGGGGCCCCTGGCGAAGCAACTCGGGGTGGATGTTGCCCCGCAGTTGCACCCCCGGCCCCAGCTCCCGCCGGCAAGCGGCCAAGTCGGTGGGGAAACCGGTGTCGAAGGCCTGAATGTTCAGCTCATCCCGCAGGGTCTTGAAGTGCTGGCTCGCGCGGCCGCACAGATGAATGCTGTTGGGCCCCCCGGCGGAGAATTGCTCGAAGTAGCGTTGGTGGTAGGGGAGGACCAGGCGCCGATAGGTATCCGGGGACAGTAGCTCGATGCTGTCGTCGGCGAAGCCCAGGCTTTGCGGTCGGAGCGGTTGGCCGAGGAACTCCTTCCAGGCCACGGTGCGAGCGGTGACGGCGCGAAGGACGAAATCCATGAGGTCGTGGTAGTACCGCTCGTCCTCGTACATGTCCAGGCATACTTCAGTGGCGCCGCGGAGGGCGCAGGCCAGGGTGAACATTCCATCGGTGCCGCTGGGAGCGGTGGGCTTGCCCACCGGCTTGCCCTCCATCTCGAAGTTGCGGCGCCTCTCATCCAGGTACTGGTAGAACTCGTGGGCCCGGCCCATCAGCCCTCCGTGTAAGGGGTCGGGGATCTCGGTGTCGTAGAGGCGCTCCTTGTGGTCCTTGAACATGGGCCAGATGTCCGGGGGGCTGCCCCCGTCGTCAATGTAGTGCCACTGGCACCCCAGCCAGACGGCCTCGTAAATGTTCTGGAAGTCCACGTGCGGTCCCGGCCATTCCTTCTCCGGGGTCCCCATCTCCCAGTCGGCCACGACATTGTGCCGCACCCACCGATGCCGGCGCATGTACATGTCGAACATGACTTCCGGGTCCTCGGAGAACTGGTGCCAGGTGACCTCGTTGACGTTCACCGCCGGGTTAGCGATGAAGTAGCGCATGCTCAGGTTGAACTCCACCGGCACGCGAATGGGCCGTCTGGCCTCGTAGGCCTCCCGCACCCGCCGCACTTCCTCGTTATGCGCCTCGAAATCCATGGTCCCTCCGGCTAGTGGCTAGTGGATAGTGGCTAGGGGGAAGTGGGGAGTGGACGGCCGCTATCCACTATCCACTACGCGTCAGTTGCACCCGAGTGGTCACCAGCGGGGCGTAGAGCTCCAGTTCCGTGGCTAGAAGCGCTCCGTCGCCCCGGTCGTATGTTAGCACAGAGCGATGCGCCTTGCCTGACTCCACCAGCACCACCGAGCGGTCGGAGACCTCCCCCACCTTCACCTCGATTCCGGTCACCGGATCCACATCCAGCACCTGGCCCCGCCGCATGGACGCCATGGCCTGATCCGGCAACCAGAGCGCGTCCGCGATCTGGGACACCCCCGTAACCCGCTGCGACATTCCCGTGAGACTGCCGGACAGGTACTCCCCGAGAACGAACTCGCTCCACCGCGCGGCAGTCCGCCGAACCTCGGCCTGAATGCCATAGGGAAGGGGGGTAACCCCGGCGCCGGTGACCACCACGGTATAGCTCCCCTCGTAGGACAGGCCGGCCCCGATCGCCACCCAGTCGGGCGGAGTGGCATCCCTCCAGGGGATATCCAGTTGGCGTCGGTGCATGAAAGTCATGTCGCTGAGCTGCTTTCTCTCCCCTTGGCCGGCTATGGCGTGGCGGTAGAAGAGCAGGAGCCCGGTGGCCTCGTCGAACATCCACACGTACTCCGCGCCGGCCGGCTTGTACTCGAACCGCACGGCGGCGTAGGTGACCTCCTGAAGAGTCAGGGGCATCCGCGCCACCAGCAGTTCGTCGTTCTGGGCCTCCTCCGCGCGGGCTAGGACCTCAGGATGCACCCAGTACTCACCGGCCCCGGGCAGCCCCACGGAAGACAGCACCGCCGTGGGAAGTAGGGTGCCATCCCCTTGGTCGAGCAGGAAGCGCACCGACGATACCGCTGCCTGCCCGTCTAGGGCCACCAGGTCGTACTGCACTATCCCGGCACCCGAGGCGCCCGGATCGTCCGGATCGGGCGAGATACTGGCGCTTTGGACCCAGTACTGCACTCGGCTGCCCTCGCGTAGCCACTCCGGGGCCCCGGTCTGCCTCAACTCCGGGAAGAGCTGGAGTAGAGGGTGCAGATACTCGGGCTCGGCCCCGATGCCGGCGCCTGGGTCGGCCAGAGCTTCGCCGATGTCCCGCAGCCGCTGAGGCGCGATCCGGCGAGTCTCGGGCGTGGCCGGTGCCAGGCCGGTGGGGGCGGGAGTGGGCTGAGTCACTGTCTCCGCCGTAGCCCGCGGCCGGACGCCGCCCCCGCCGATGGAGCCGGAGGCCCCGCGGCCGGATGAGGCCGTGGGCTCGGGCGGAATCGGTGTCGGCTGGAGGGTCGGCGTGTCGGCGGGGCTCTCCGTCGGCGACGCCGGGAGCGTAGCTATCGGGGCCGCGGTCGGGGGTGGAGCGGTCGGCGCGGCCCTGGGGCCCCGGGAGAAGAAGGAAAGCGGGCAGGCGCTCAGAAGGACCAAGAGCGCCAAAGAGGAGACATAGCGACTGAGGGATCGCATCACCATCTTTCCTCCTTCCCCGAGGTGCTACAGTGAAAGGGGTCCTCCAACGGTTCGTCGGAGGACCCCCCCGAATGCTAGACGACTAGACGTCCGTGAAGGAGTATTGCTCCGGCCGGGTCGTCCTCTGACCGTACACCGGCCACCAGCAAGTGCCCACCTCAGGCACGTTGGTGACGTTATGCTTCACGATGCAGGGCTCGGGGCGACTGCCCACGGTGTGGATGGGCCACAAGTTCTTGGCCACGATGCCGAAGACCTCGTCCATGATGGCCGTCTTCTCGGCGTCGTCCACCACCTGCACCACTTGGTCGTACATATCCTGGAGCTTCTTCCCGTCGGGATCGTCCGGCTCCTCGCCCTGAACGCCCTTGAAGCTGTACCAGGTGCCCCAGGCGCCCGCCCAGTAGGTGCTGGGCTCCACCGGGAAGTAGGAGCGCGGGTAGGTCAGGCGGTAGATGTTGCCGGAGGAGTAGTCGGATTCGTAGGCGGCGATGTCGTAGTCGCCCTCCTGCACCTTCGGCCACCAGAGCTCGATGGCGATCCAGTCCATGGTGGCCCGGATGCCGATCTCTTTCCAGTACTCCACGATCACTTCGGCAACGTCCTGGTGGATGGCGTACATGGGCAGGCCGATCAGCTCCACGCTGAGGGGGTTACCCTCGGGCGTGAGGCGCATGCCGTCCCCATCGCGATCGGTCATGCCCAGGCCGTCGAGCAGGGCGTTGGCCGCGTCCGGGTCCAGGGTGTAGTAATCCTGGATGACCGGATCGCTCTTGACCGACTCCGGGTAGACCTCGATGCCCGGAGTGGACAGGCCCATGTAGACCAGTTGGTTGATGTCCTCACGGTCAATGGCTTTGGACAGGGCGATGCGGAAGTCCAGGTTCTTGAGCAGAGCCCGCAGTTCCACCGCCGCCGCGTCAGCTGGGTCCACCCGCTTGGCCTGGTTGACATGCACGGAAGTGCCTGATCCCCCGTAATCCCAGATGCCGACCTCGTAGCCGCCTTTCTCCCGGCCTTCCATGTACAGGGTGTAGTTGGAGATGCCGGTGCTCCAGGACTGCATGTCCACTTCCCCGGTGACGATCTTCATGGGGATCATGTCGGCAGCCTGGACGATGTTCCACTGCACCTTGTCGAAGTAGGGCAGCTGGTTGCCCTCCTCGTCCACTTCCCAGTAGTACGGATTGCGCTGGGCGGTGGCCACCGTGGTCCAGTCTTTGCTGGTGATCACCCAGGGCGACATAGTGGGGTACTCTGGGTTCCGTTGCCGATTGGGCTTGGAGCCGAAGAGCTGGAACCACTGCTCGAAGCCGGCGTCCTTGACCATCTTGGCCAGCTCGTCGGCGTCGGCGTAGTCAATGTGGAACTGGCTCATGTAGTGCTTGGGGTAGGAGACGATGCCGGTGCCGTTGAAGGCCACATTGTCCTTGAACAGGCCATAGGGAACGGCGAAGGTAAAGGTGACGGTGTAGTCGTCTACCTTCTCCACCTTCACCAGCTCGCCACCCGG
>JBBQIE010000033.1:0-10756 GCA_038324625.1 Anaerolineae bacterium
CCATCAACTTCTACGCCGCTGACGGCAGCCTGGCCCTCAGCTTCCCGCTGTCCTCGGCCATCCCCGATGGCGGCTCGCGCTCCATCTTCGTCCCCGCCGAGGTCACCGGTCTCGCCGACGGTCAGTACAGCGCCGTGATCCTGAGCTACGTGCCCCTGTTGGTGGTCGCGAACTCCAGCTCCTCCATCCCCAGCACCGCCGGTGCCTACAACGGTATTGACGCAGCCGCTGCCGGCGCCCTGCTCTACTTCCCCGGCACCTACAACAATTACTACGGGTTCTACTCCGAGCTGGTCCTCCAGAATACTGAGGCCACCCAGGCCACCATCACCCTGCGCTTCTACGGCGACAGCGGTGCCCAGGCGGCCACCCAGGCCGGCACCATCCCCGGCAACGGCTCCCGCGTCTTCGCCCTGCAGGACATCGCCGGACTGCCGTCGGGCAGCGGCGGGCGATTCTCGGTGCAGGTCGAGTCCAGCACCAGCCTCGTGGGCGTGTGCAACATCTGGAGTTCCGCCATGCACGGCGAGTACTCCGACTACAATGCCTACACCGGTGGCACCACCAGCGCTTACGCTCCCTCGCTCTTGAACAACTACTACGGCTTCGTCAGCTCCCTGACGGTGCAGAACGTGGACACCACTGACGCCGCTATCACCGTGACCTATTCCAACGGGCAGACTGAGACCCGCACCCTGGCTCCCAGAACCTCTTGGGAATATTATCAGCCCAACAACCCGAACCTGCCCGGCGGCAACACCAACGGTATCTTCTCGGCCAAGGTCGAGTCCACCAACGACATCGTGGTCCTGGTGAACCAGGAAGATAAGTCCAAGGGTCTCCTGGCCAGCTACAACGCTCCCACCCAGTCCGCCACGGTGGTGAACGCGCCCGTGGTGCTCAAGGAGTACTACGGCTGGTTCTCCGCGGTCACGGTCCAGAACGTGGGCACCGCTGCCGCCGACATCACCGTCACCTACTCCAGCGGCCAGAGCCGAACCGCCTCCGCGGTCCCGGTGAACGGCACCTACAACTTCATCCAGAAGACCAACGCCGGCGATCCGCTGCCCGCGAACAGCAGCGTCTCCGCTCGGATTGAGTCCACCAACGGCCAGGCGCTCGTGGTAACGGTCAACGAGAACAGCGAGGACCGCTATGCCACCACCGCCGGTGACTACCTCCTCGCCTACACGGCGGTGCCCGCTCAGTAAGGTAGTATCTGCTGGTTCCGCCGAGCGACTTCTCTCTAGGAGCAGAGGCGGAAAGGCTCCTTGGGCCACCGGGGAACTCTCCGGTGGCCCACTTCGTTCCACGACACCCACGCCTGTATGATCCCTTTCTTTAGGAGAAGCCCACATGCGACCACTAACCCTCGGACTGCTGGTGGTGATCATCGCCGCCCTGGCCGGGTGCGGCAGGTCGGCTCCCAAGCCCACCGCTACCATCGCACCCCCGGCGGCGGCCACTGCCACCCCGCAAACCGTCCCCACCGATAGTCAGACCACCTTCATCAGCCCGGTCTCCCCTCTGGCCTACGACCGCCCCGGCTTCCCGCTGGACACCGGCCGTAGCCAGTCGGCCATGGCCGGGCTGCCGGTGGCCACGGAACTGGCCCTCCAGTGGAGCCCGGACGCCTACTTCCTCGGCATCCAGCCCTCCTTCATTATGGAGCGCAACATCCCCTACATGCCCTCCGAGGCGGGGTGGTTCTACCGCTTCGGGCGCCCCGCCGACGCCTTGGAGTTCTACGTACAGGTAGCCGACGGGGAGGCCAGCGGCACCACTGAGGCGGAAGCAGTCCAAGTAGAGGTAGTCAAGCCCCCGACGCTGGATCCAAGCCTCGTGAAGCTCGACTCAGACGCGGCCAAGCAGGTCTACCTGAACAGCATCAGCGGGCAGCCGCCCCGCGACAGCGAACTGGACTACGCCCTCTCCATGGATACCGACCTGGGCAAGCCCATCTGGTGGATCTACGATCTGGATCGAGGCGAGGACCCGGTCCTCGCTATTGACGCCGTGGACGGCCAAGTACTGCCCATGCAGTAGGCCGTCAGCAGCCGGCCTGGGAAGGCGCGCCGTTACGCCCAGCGACAACAAGAAGGGCCCCCGTCTGCGTGGGGGCCCTTCTTGTTGTCAATCCCGGAACGAGGATGCTCAAGCGGTGGAACAGTGTCTCCCTCCCACCGTCATCATCCGGAGAACCCCGTATCAACAGCGCGATCCGTAGGGGCGAATCTTGTATTCGCCCTCGGTGGCCTGGGCGAACCCGAGGTTCGCCCCTACGAGCTGCCGTCGCCGTCATGGTCGGCGTACCATGACGGTGACGGCAGCCGCCGAAGACTACTCCTGGTCAACAACAGCTCTCGTCACCGAGAACCGACTCCCCTCACTGTGGCCATACACGTCGGGGAAGTACATCTGGAAGGCCGATACCGGCCTCACGTTGTAGTCGCCCACCACGCTGGCCCGCATGTAGTACGTGTACTCGTAAGTGCCCTTGGGCAGATACGTGGCGAAGAGCACCACCTTGTCGTCTCGCATCTCCGTGTGGCTGAACCACCACCAGCCCCAGGGGGAGTCCTTGGCCTGAGCCTCCGGCTGCACTCCCACCACCGTGGTGGTGAGCAGACTGGTATCCACGCCCTCACATCCGGCGGGCAGGGGGTCCTCGACCACCACGTGATGCAGGTCCGTCGGAGCCACGATGGTCAGTTTCACTCGCACCATGTCATTGACGGCGGCACCGTCCACGCGGGCCCCATCGGCCCCGGTATACTCTCGGGCCACGATCACCCCGGAGTTGACCGGCCGCAGTTCCTCCGCCGGCGGGTAGTAGCGCAGGGTCATGGAGTAATACAGCGCCCCCGCGTCCTCCCCGCTCTCCGGCGACGGCCCTCGGCTGACGTCAACCACGTTGCTCTCGCGGGCCAGAAGCCGGGCGATCTCTACCGTCAGCGATTGGACCTCGGTCAGGTTGTCCCTGCCGAAGGTTCCGGAAGCCTCCTCCCGGCCGTTCAGGGCCACGCTCCAGGCATAGTCGGCGTTCAGCTCGCCCTTGGCCACCATGAAATCGGTCAGGGCCAAGATCGAGCTGGCCGTGGCGTAGGTACTGCGCCAGTGACCGTCCTCTCGGGCGACCATGAGCCAGCGCACCGCCCCCGCCAACAGCGGGTGATCCGGATTGGTCCAAGAGAACGCCTGTACCACCGCTGCCGTGGATACCACGTCGGTGCCCATAGTGCGGTACTGGGGCGGATCCTCCCAGTGGGTGCTGGTGCCGCTGAGAATGGCCGTCCCTTCCAGTTCGTCCGTCAACTGCGTCAGTCGGCCCGTCTCCTCCGGGCTCAGGATAGCCAACGCTAGGAGAAGGTGAGCCTTGCCTCGATTGCTGAGCCCCTCTCGGCTCTCGTAGATGCTGACCGAGGCCCCCAGGTCTCCTTCCCCGGCGGTGGCCAGGACATAGGCGATGTAGGCGCGGGTGTCGGCATCCAGTTTCTCACCGGCCGCCCGCGCCGGGGTGTCGTGCAGGGCCCCCACCAGGAAGGCCGTCGCTCGATCGAGGACGCCCTCGTCCACGTGGTAGTCGGCCTGCCTGGCCTGGTTGAGGCCGAAGAGCACGTACGCCGACAGATAGGGGTCGCTGCGATCGGTATACCACCAGCCCCAGCCTCCATCGTCGTGCTGGTTGTAGTACAGTCGCTGCAGGCCAACCCCCACCTGCTCCGAGAGGCCCTGAGTCAGCTTCACGTCCTGCACCCCCGCCGCCTGGAGAGCCTTGGCGGTGACCACATTGGGCAAGAAGCGGCTGAGTGTCTGCTCCACACATTCGTAGGGATAGTGCTTGAGGTACTCCAAGCCGGGGATCATCCCCGCCACCAAGGAGGCTTCCACCTGCACGGTGAGGCCCCCCTCCTGGTAGCGCCCGGGCACCACCACCGCCTCGGACCGGGTCTCCCCCGCTCCCACCTCGCCACTGGTAGCCACCACTTCCGCCACCGAGTAGGAGTAGACGGGAAGAGTCTGGCGCACGGCATCGCTTAGCGACCCCGATTTTCCCGTGAGGGTCAGGCTCGCCTGACCGGGATCCCCGGCCTCCACCGACCAAGTCACCAGTTGGTTACCTCGGGCCGGCAGGGTGATCTCTTGGGCCTCTAGGTCGGCCGAGAGGTTCTCTGCCTTCGCCGTGACCTCCACCGTGATCTCGTTGTCGGTGTTGTTCTGCACCACCGCGCCCAACTCCGCCCGGTCGCCGGCCACCAGGAAGCGGGGCAGCACCGGTCTCAAGAGCAGATCCTTGGTGGAGAGCACTTCAACGGTGCCTTGCCCCACCAGGGTGTCCGCCGTGACCGCCTTCACCTCTAGGCTCCAGGTGGTGAGGTTGTCCGGCAGAACGATGGCGGCACTGGCCCGTCCCTCGGCATCGGTGCGGAGAGTGGGCTCCCAGTAGGCCGTCTCCGGGAAGTCCTCGCGGATGCCCCCGGCCTCGCCACCGCCGCCCCCCTTGCCCACTCCTTCCGCCACCCTCTCCAGAGCGCTGGTGGCAATGGTCAGGGTGGCGGCCGTCTGCACGCCCAGCCCCCGCTTGCTGTAGAAGTGGTCCACCAGGGACGGCTGATACTGGCCCGCCAGCGCCTGGACCGACTTGTCCACCATGTCCAGCGAGAGTTCGGCCTCCACCGGCCGGCCCTGGCTGTCCCGGGCCACGATGGAGAAGCGAGCCGTGTCCCCCGGCTCGTAGTGAGTGTCCCGGTCCGGGGTTATGTCGAGAGTCAGCTGCAGCCCCTCCGGGTCCACCTCCACTCCGGCGAAGCCGATGTAGAAGGGAGACAGGGCGGCGTCCCCATCCTCCCCCCGCATCAGAACCGCCACGAAGTAGAGGTTGGGCGCGTGCTCAGCCTTGATCGGCACCTCGATGACCTGGCTGCTGCTCTCCACATCGAACACGCTGTAGTCCAGCACCAGTCCTCGCTCGGTGGTGAATAGGGCCTTGACCGATCCGCTGTAGGGGCTGGGTATCATGATCCGAGCCGTGTCCCCCACTCGGTAGGACTTCTTGTCCGGGATCAGCTGGATGGTGGAGTCCTGCTCCACCGGCCAGGAGACGTGCCCGGCCCCGGTCACCCACAAGTAGGTGGAAGAGCGGATGGCGTTCCCCTGCTCGTCCTGGCCTTCCGCCACTATCTTGTAGGATCCGGGCGCCTCCGGCACGAAGGAGGCCTTCGCCCGGCCATCGGCCCCGGTCTCCACCGTCTGCCTCTCGACCTCGATGTCCTCCTCGGTGGTGGTCCAGGTGTACGAGGGGCCGACCTTCTCCCGCACGTTGTACCAGCGGTGCTCGTAGAAGGTCACCTGAACGGAGGTACTGGGGACCGGGAGGCTGTCCCGGTCCACGGTGATCACGTTCACCACCGCGTCCTCCCCGGCGGGGTTGACGTAGGATTCCGGGCGCATCCCGATGTAGTACTCTCCCTGCTGTACGACGACCGAGGTCCGAGCGCTGACCTCTTGATTGTTGACGTCGGTCACCGTCACCTCGATGGTGTACGACTGACTGAGAGTGCGCTCGGCTAAGTCGGCGGGTACCGAGAAAGTGAATCGACCCTCGGAGTCCGTCCGTCCCTTACCCTCGGCGATGGCCTCGCCGTAGGCCCCATAATATCTTCGCTCCCTAAGATAGTCGAAGTCGGAGAAGTCGTAGTAGCCCTCGCCGGTCCAGTCGAAGGCCCAGTCCTCGGTGAGCACCGTCCATTTCACATCTGCCTGGGCCACCGGTCCGCCGAAGTAGTACGAAGCCTTGGCGGTGACGGCAATGGTGTCTCCCTGCACGTACCGATCCTGATCGGTGCTGGCCGCCACCTCGTACTCGGGTCGGCGATACTCGGCCACCTGGAAGTTGGTCCCGAAGTACCCGCCGAGATTCTCGTCCGGCACCGACATGTAGTACATCCCCAGCGGGGCGTCTTCCGCCAGGGTCAAGCTGCCGTTGAAGGTCCCCATCTCGTTGAGGGTAATGGTCTCACGCAGGATCTCCTGACCTTGGACGTCATTGACCACCAGATCGAAGGGCGGCAGATCCTTCGGCACGCTATAACGGGCGTCCTGATCCCGGCGCACGATACCCTTGAAGAACACCGTCTGGCCGGGACGATAGATCTCGCGGTCCGTGTACAGGTAGAGGCTATAGGGCGGCATACTGCCGGTCTGGTAGATCTCGTACTTCCAGGGGGATATGCCGTTCGTCCAAGTGCTGACGGCCATCCCGAAGCCGGCCTCGCCTACCTCCCCCACCAGGGCGACATAGGGGCGCCAAGGATCCTGCCGGCTGATCTTCCCCATATACACGCCGTCGGCGTCGGTGCGACCGCCCCCGGCTTCCCGGCCGTCGGCATCGAGGATGCGAACCTCGGCCCCCGCCACCGGTTGCCCGTCACTCCAGCCCGTCACCCAGACCAGGGCCTGTTCATCCGCCCACTTAAGGGTGAGATTCCGGCTGGCTACCAGCACCACCTGCTGCTGTATGTCCTCGGGCATATACGCGAGCCGCTCGGGGGCACTGACCCTAATCAGGTACACCCCCGGCTCCAGCGGTCCCCCGTCCGCCGCGAGATTGGTGGTCGCGGTTCCCCACTCATTGCGGGGCGTGTCCAGCTCCTCCGACCACGAACGGATGAGATCATCCTTCGATGGGCGGTAGTTCTGCTGAAACTGCCAGTCGTCTCCGGTGTAGCGGAGGAAATCGGTGAGCGGCATGGAGTACAAGGAGAAATCCAGTTGGCTCACGTTCAGATGGGATACGAAGGCCTCGGCCGGGTCCGCGTCGCCAAAGGCCCAGGGTCGCCACGCGTCGAGCACCTGATAGGACGGCTGGTAGTCCCCGGTGGTGAAGGTGATCACCTGCTCCCGGCCCAGACGCCAGCCGGTGATGTCCGCGACCTCGGCGCCGATGGTGACGGTATAGGTGGTATCCGCCTTGGAGCCGAAGTCCACGTAGGCGGTGTTCCCGTCCCAGTACACGTAGACGTATCCGGGCTCGGGCTCGATCTGCAGGTTCTTCTGGAGTGATCCGGCATCTGCGGGACTGGTGAACTTGAGGATCACCGAGGCGCCCGGGGAGACGCCTTTCTCCCGGTCGGCAGGGTTGCTCCTCACCAAACTGAAGCGATCAATGACGTCGAAGCGCCACTCCAGGTCGGGAAGAACGGCGCCCCCAGCGGCTTTCGCCCCCTTGAGGCTGACCTCCACCTGCGAGCCGCGCAGCCAAGGAGTGGAGGGAGTGAACACCAGAGTATTGCCGGACCAGCGAACCTTCCCCTCGATCTCCCCACTGGGTCCGGACCGGTAGGTGACGGATAGGGCTTTCTCCACGCCGGCCTGGTCCATCTCCTGAGCGAAGACGATCTTCACCGGCTCGGTGGGTGTCACCGGGGCCGGAGCCGGGCCGTAGGGAGGCTTCTCCGGATTGGTGGGCGAATAGGAGAGCACCTGCGGCGGCACCGTGGTGAACGAGAACTGGTAGTCCTGCCCTAGTTCCGTCCCGGAAATGTCCTTGAGTCCGGCCGATATGGTGACGGTGTATTCCGTGCTGGGCGCCAGACCCTTGTCCGGGGTGAAGCGGAAGATGGCGGTATTCACCCATTCCCCCCGGCCCGCCGCCGGGGGCTCCAGGGTCAGAGGCTGAGGCAACTCCGCCTGGTCCAGCTCCGAGCTCAAGGGCACCACCGGGCTGCTGAAGACGACGGTGATACTGCCGTCCAGAGGGACCGCTTCCGCCCCGTCCTCGGGCTGGATGATGGTGATCTCAAAGGTGCCACCGGTGCGCAGCACCATCGAGAAGGGTCGCGACAAGGGTGCGCCCGTCCGGCCCTTCGCCCCCTCGCCGATGGTCACCTGATAGGCGACGCCGGGCTCCAGCCCGGTGAACTGGAGCACCAGGGTCTTCTCGTCCTTCCAAGTGGCGGCATAGGACGCCTCCGGTTTCACCTGAATGGCGGCCTCGATGGCCTCCGCGTCCATGGCATCGCTGAAGGCGATCTCCAGCGGCGCGCCGACCTGATAGTCGCCGACGCCGGTGGCCGAGGGAGAGACCACCACCGGGGGAGCCGCCGCCGCTACCGGGCGGCTTCCGTCGAACCATAGGCCCAGCATCACGACCACGGCCACCGTAAACGCTGCCACCATGACCGAAACCAGCTTCGAAGTCCTTCGTACCACCATCTGCCTCCTAACGCAGGAAGACTGCCAAAGCGAGATCACCACATCCTCAGTGCCGACCCAGACTGAGCCCGGCCGTTATTGTCGGTGAGGATACTACGACCCGAGCCGGCTGTCTACACCCATCCCAGCCATTCGCCGAAGCCCAAGCAACCGGCCACCTCTGACAAAACCCTCTCCTGGGGCACTCTATCCCTGTAGTGGTATGGAAACCGCCAACTATTCTCTCCGTTTCTTCCTATCTTTTCTTTGCGTCTCCGCGTCTTTGCGTGAGACTCCCCCGTCCCTCCCGGCGACATCTCCGCCGGCCAGTAGTCCCAACGGTTGGCCGTTGCCTGCCGTCCGGCAGCCGGATATACTGCACACCCATCACCGATCTGGGAGCATTCCTCTGCACATGGCACCGGTCAGGATCATCCAACTGGGATTGGGCGGAGTCGGCTCCGCCTTCTTGAGTCAACTCGCCGATCTCCGCCAGACCCAGGACCTGCCCTTGGTACTGGCGTCCGTGTCCGACAGCAGTGCCACCATTTCGTCCGCCGAGGGCATGTCGCCCCCGGAGATGCGCGCACTGGTCGCCCTCAAGGGTTCCGGTGGCACCCTCCAGTCCGTGCCCGGGGCGGCGCCCCTGTCCGAGGCCAAGCACCTGCTAGCGGAGGCTCCGGAGCGGACCATCGTGGTGGACCTAACCGCCTCCGACGCCACTCTCCCCCTCCTCAAGGCGGCGGTTGAGAGCGGGGCGGGAGTCGTCCTCGCCAACAAGCGGCCGCTATCCGGGAGCCAATCCGCCTGGGACACTCTCACCGCCACCGGGCTGACCCGCTATGAGGCCACCGTGGGCGCCGGCCTCCCGGTAATCCATGCCCTTCGCTATCTTCAAGAGACGGGCGATTCCGTTCGCGTCATTGAGGGCATGTTGAGCGGCACCCTGGGGTATCTTCTCTCGGGCATGGATGACGAGCATACCTACTCCGAGGTCCTGCGGGAAGCCCACCGTCTCGGCTACACCGAACCGGATGCCCGCGACGATCTCGGGGGCATGGATGTGGCCCGTAAGGCCGTCATCCTGGCTCGAACCGTCGGCCGGCGCCTGGAACTCGGCGACATCCCGGTGCAGGCTCTCTTCCCCGACTCGATGCGAGTCCTCTCAGCGGAGGACTTCCTGAAGCAATCACCTTGCCTGGATGACGAGTACCGAGAGCGCCAGGCCGAGGCTCAGAGCCGGGGGCAAGTCCTCCGCTACCTGGCCAGGATCTCGGAAAGCGGGGTGTCCGTCGGACCTCAGGAGGTGCCGGCCCACTCGCCTTTCGGCAATCTAGAGGGAGCCGACAACTTGGTGACCATCCTGACCCAGCGCTACATCTCACCTCTGCGGATCGCCGGACCCGGAGCCGGGGCAGCAGTCACCGCCGCCGGAGTTATGGGCGACGTCATCGAACTGGCTCGCTGTCTGAGCCACCGATGAGCCGGGACGATATGATTCTCGACGGACCCGCCAGCCTGCACGATTTCCTCGGCGACCTGGTCGTCTATCGCAACCTTTGCCCGGTGGACCAGCGCCTACCGGACCGACACCAGGTGGCGAAGACCCTGGGCCTCGACGATCGTATCCCCCGCAAGACCGAGCCGGACTACGCCCGCATCATTGCTCGGATGGCGACGGCGGCGGCGGATCTGAACGGCGCCGAAGGCACCCTGAACCGCCTGGTGGCCGTGGGCGACACCCGCCTCAACGACGGCACCGCCTTCCGAAACCTGTGCGCGGTGACCGGCTGGCCGGGGGTGGCCATCATCTGCTCGGAGAAGGAATCGGATCCCCCCTCTCTCCAGGAAGCCGAGCCCGGCCTCTACCTCGCCAACCGATGGTCATTGCTGAGGGACTTCCGGAGAGTCCTCGAGGAACGCCGCTTCCCGGTGGACGAGCGTACCATGGTCATGATGGACCTAGACAAGACCGCCCTCGGGGCCCGAGGCCGAAACGACCAAATGATTGACGAGGCTCGGGTGGCCGGGGTGCGGGCTACCGCCGAGGAGCTCCTGGGATCGGACTACGACGAGGAGGGTTTCCTCAGCGCCTACCGGGAGCTGAACCAGCCTCCCTATCATGCCTTCACCGCCGACAATCAGGACTATCTGGTCTACGTCTGCCTGGTTATCGGCGCCGGACTCCGCCACACCGAGGAGGTGTCCGCGGCGGTTCTGGACGGTAGCCTTACCTCCTTCGCCCAGTTCATCGGCGAAATGGAGGCCGGCGGCCCCACCGCCATGAGCAAGCGCCTCCGGCAGGTCCACGGCTCCATCTACCAGCGCTTCCTCCAGGGTGACCCCACTCCCTTCAAGGAGTTCCGCTACCACGAGTATCGGGCCACCCTGGCCCGGATGGGCTGCCTGGCCGGATCGCCCTCCGCGTCTCAGGCCCTGGACCAAGAGATCGTCATCACCCGTGAGGTGGCGGAGCTGACCGCCCAATGGCGGGAGTCCGGGGCCACCGTGCTGGGCATATCGGACAAGCCGGATGAGGCCGCCCTTCCCACCCCGGAGGCGG